>NZ_JBHFKZ010000026.1:0-60653 GCF_042879375.1 Photorhabdus sp. RM323S | reverse complement strand
GCCACCATCCCACCGAGTTGCGTCTGAGTGGGGTTAGCGCTGTTATTGAGGATAACGCCTGATTTATCCACATCAAACTGGCGGTAGGTATTGTGAGAAACCCCGTCGGCACCCGGTGTTTGGATATTGACCTGCGGCGTGCCGTTGGCGCTGTGGATAATCGTCGGTTGCTGATGGCCCGGTGCCTGCCCATCCGCCACGATGTTCGCCTGCGCGGTGAGCGAAATGCCGCCAAGGGCTAGCAACAGACTGAATCGTAACGCGGTGAGTCGGCAACGACACGCCGGTAGCGATGGGCGACGAATGCGGCACCCGGTTCGTCCTCGTCCGGCACGCGCTATCTCGGCCACCACCATCCACATCTGGCGGGCCTGATTAAAGATAAGACGATACAACTGCTTGTTCATGACGTTTGCTCCACTCACACGCTACACGCTGGCAGCCTGGTTATTTGAATTAATACTGCCAATACAGGTTGAATCCGGCAGAGACGGGGGAGGTTTGGAAACCGGCGGGTTTGGACAGCGTTACACCAACAAACAGGTCGTAACTTACCCCTTTCAGGCTGCCTCGCCAGCCCAGGGCACTCCCCGCCCCCCGCCAGGTGTTTACCGAGTAAGGCTTCACTACCCCGGCCGCCCACTTCGCCATAATCCATTGCCAGATACAGCGACTGCCCTTTCTGCGGGGTTTGCCAGTCCAGACGCGGGTGATGGGAAAACAGGGGGTTTCCACTGGGAATGTGGAGGACACCACTTTTTCGGGCACAGACAGGCGAACATCCGCAGGGGGTGGCGCCAATTGAGCCTCCAGCGCTTGCTGACGTACCTGTTGATGGATCAGTTGTTGATCTGCCATGTCTGCGGCCTGACTGCCTGGCATCACGCTACAAAAAACCGCAAACACTAAAATATTGCTTTTCATTGTCTTTCTATCCCACAATTTCGAAGCAGCATTAACCCTAAATTTAATTTAGAGATCAATGTTAATAGGTTATTATTAGTCAGGTAACTAAAATAGGCTGGGTGGTTAAGATATCAGCAAAAACAAGGTGTTATAGTGTATTGCAAAAAACAGACCAATGTTATTATTGTGTTGCGAATTGTATAAAAAACAGATTAATATTAATCATTTAATAACCAACACTAATAATTTCAAAATAATTTCATTTTTTGTTTTAATTTCGTGATACACATCACATTCTTTCTTTTAATTTCGAAATGAAACTACATTGAAATGTGACATTTATCGTTAATTAGTGATTGGGTATTACCTTTTATGATTAGGTCAGGTGATGACTTTTAGCTCAGTTGGCAGAACAGGCACTGTGTTATTGCGGATTGGGAGACATCTATTTTAGGTAGAAAAAAGGCTTCATTTATGATCTGATAATCGTCGCCAAACAAACCATCAAAACCACGGATGAAGCCTGTGACGATTATTCCCCGCTGTTTCGCTGCTCAAAGCGGCTCAAAATACGGAGATTTGGCTCTGGCCAATAATAGATAATCTTCTCCAAAACGCCTGGTCGGAAACCTGTTTTTGGCTGGAAAAAGCCCCAGCGTATTTATGCCAGAACGCGTTCAAAACACCGTAAAGAAAATCATGTAAAAACAAAACATTGGATGCCTGTTTTGAAAGGCTTAAGATCCTGTATATGATTGATTAAATAAGATTTCAAAAGAGCAGATCACTGGAGGGAACTCAGTCCGATTTTGACGATCTGATTAATCGTCAAAAATCACCAAACGGACTGCGTTATGTCTATCATCGCATCGATACTCCGAAATGAACGACGTGACACGGAACCACTGTTGTCAATTTATGTGGCAATGGCTTCAACATGTAAAGGTATTCATGGAAGCAGTATCATGACAACAGCAAAAATCGGGAAGGGTAAAAATGGGTGTATCACTATTATGAAAACCTATTTATTGCGTTTGGTTTTATTCTGTTAAATTATTTACATGATTATTATCTGAATTTTATTTTTTTAAATATTATGGTTTTTTATCTGTAAATATATATTGCACCGCAAGGTATAATAATCGCATGTTAATATTTCAAGACAATAAATATGATGTGGAAATAATCATTTCATGTTGAATAATTAACTTGTGGTGGAGAAGATATAATTTGTGATCTGCTTATAAGAATGTGACGATATCATGGCCTTTCATTATTTTATTGACGTGAATCAATGCTATTGTTACCCGTATCGTTTAATAGATACATTACTTCAACAAAACTAACGGATATGCCATGTCATTAAAAATAACTGTACTCCTTGAAAATAAAACATCTGACTCATATTTGATAGCTAAACCTGGTTTGAGTCTTTTACTTGAGGATGGTGAAGAGAAGATAATTTTTGATACCGGCCCGGATGGCAGTTATCTCGAGAATGCGAACCGGATGGGCATATCTATTGATGATATATCCAAGATTGTTATCTCTCATGGTCATTCTGATCATATCGGAGGTGTTAATTATTTTCCTCATAATGCCAAATTAATATGTCATCCTGATGCATTAAATGAAAGATATTATGGCGTTATGTTTAAAAGGCTTGCCTTAAAATTTAAAAAAATATCGGGTAAAATTAATAAAAGAATCAAGAAGAAAGTTTTATTTCGTTTGACGAAATCGCATTTGAACATAAGTGATCGATTTGTTTTTTCAGGAGAAATAGCTAGTGATCATCGAAAGTCCTATGGTTTAGTAAGACGAAGTTCCTGGGCTAATGATTATATATTTGATGATAGCGCTTTAATTTGGAAAAGTGATCAGGGGCTTGTGATTATCGTTGGATGTGGTCATTCTGGTATTTGTGAAATAATTAACCACGCTAAAGCGATTACAGGTGTGGATAAAGTATTTGCAGTAGTCGGTGGATTTCATTTGAGGAGAGCGTTACCTACAGAGTTATTGAAGATCAGAGAATTTTTCATAAAAGAAAATATAAAAGAAGTCTATGGCTGTCATTGTACCGGTAGCTGGGGAAGGCTTTGGCTACCCAATGCTAAAGGATTAAAAACAGGGCAAGTATTACAGGTAGGGTAATATGATGAAATTGATTCAGAAAACGGTTTTTCATTGTTTCCTGGTATTGGATGTTAAATTTTTATTTTTTAAACCATTTGGTTTATGAATAACGATTAATGAATGTTTTCATTAATGATTTTATTTGCATTATTTTATCATAGAGGGTTTTTCCGGTATTTTATCGGAATGGTTTATAGAATTACGGTTTCGTATACATCATGATTGCCACTTTTAATAGTAAAAAAGTGGCATGATGCATTTTCATATTATACTTTATATTAATGTTTTCTATATTTAATATTTTAATTCTACTGACTCGGTTTATTATTGATTTTATTTTTTACTGATTCCTGTTTTAGGTTACTTTACTTCCTATTAGGCTATCGGGAAAAGTAATTTAATAAAGGGCTTTTCTGATCGTTCAGCCAGGCCATAAAGCTTTTTACTTTAATAAATATAATTTAAGTTCTATAGAGTTCTTTCTAAAAGAATAAGAAGATAAATGCAGATTTATTTACCGTATTCCGTGATATTCAATTTGTTAAAATAAAGGATTATTATATGAACTTAATGTTGGTATATTGTCTATAAATAAGTAGTACGCAGTTGTTTATATTTGTTTGATTGGTTTTAATGTATTGATTTATAAAGTTATTCATTAAATCCTACCACTCGTTGGTTGAGAGTAAGACAGGGGTTATGGTTATGAATCAAGGTCAATTCTGGCAACGGCCAGAAAGAAAAAAACGTTATTTTGCAGTAATTTTGGCTTCTTTGCTGATGCTTGCGGGCTGTGACCAGTCTGACAGCGCTGATAATAATAAAGCTGCTCAATCGCAGTCCACAGAAATTCAAAGCGAGAAAGCACCTCAACAATCAAATACTCCACCAAAATCAGTAAAACAGAAAGATGCGACATCATTGGCTGAACTGGCAAAACGTTATGCCGGTAAAGAGGTGACAATTCTGGATGCCTCGGAAGTTCAGCTTGATGGTGCCAGCGCGATGGTGGTGACATTTTCTGTTCCTTTAGATCCAAATCAGAATTTTGCTCAAAATGTTCGTTTGGTAGATGTAAAACAGGGCAAGCTTGATGGTGCGTGGGAATTGTCAGATAACATGATGGAACTTCGCCTGCGCCATCTGCCGCCATCTCGTAAACTGCAACTGACCGTGGATAAAGGCGTTAAAGGCATTAATGAGCGTCAACTTGAAACGGCGTATGAGAAAATCCTGACAACTGAGACGATTTCTCCGTCTGTTGGTTTTGCCAGCAAGGGCTCTTTGTTGCCAAGTAAAGTCGCCGAAGGTTTGCCAGTGTTAGCACTCAATGTGAATAGTATTGATGTTAATTTTTTCAGGATAAAAGAGACGGCGTTACCCTCTTTTATTGCTCAGTGGCAATATCGCAATAATCTGAACTCCTGGGAATCTGAAGATATTCTCAAAGATGCGGAATTGGTTTATACCGGTCGTTTCGATCTTAATCCAACGCTAAATACTCGCGAAAAATTATTGTTGCCATTAAATAACATTAAAACATTGCAGCAAGACGGCGTTTATATGGCTGTCATGCAGCAGGCGGGTAAATATACCTCTACTAATCCGGCGACAATGTTCACACTAAGTGATATTGGTGTCTCTATGCACAGCTATCTGGATAAGATGGATGTGTTTACCCAATCTCTGGAACAAGGCGACAGCCTGAAAGGGGTCGAAATTCGTCTGCTGGATGAGAAAGGGCAATTATTGTCAAAAGCAATGACAGACGCTAATGGACACGCCAGCCTGGAGAAAAATACGAAAGCCAAATTATTGCTCGCTACCCGTGACAACCAAACCAGTATGGTTGATTTGGTATCACCGGCGCTGGATCTGTCTGAGTTTGATATCGCCGGTCCACAAGGATACAGCAAGCTGTTTTTTGTTTTCGGGCCGCGTGATCTCTATCGCCCCGGAGAGACGTTGATTGTGAATGGGCTATTGCGTGATGGTGACGGCCGTGCAATCAAAAGCCAGCCAGTCAAAGTGGATGTATTAAAAACAGATGGTCAGGTTGTCCGTAGTTTTGTTTGGCAATCTGAAAACGGGTTGTATCAGTATCGCTACACTATTCCTCAGTCAGCGGCTACCGGACTCTGGTCGTTACGTTTTGATCTGGGCGATAACAAACCTCGTTATTACAAGTTCAATGTAGAAGATTTTATGCCGGAGCGTATGGCGCTGGAAATTAGCAGTGAGTCGCAACCAGTGATGAAAAATCACAGTGTCGATTTTGCTATCAAAGGCCGTTACCTGTATGGCGCACCCGCTGCGGATAATCGCCTGCAAGGGCAACTATTCTTGCGCCCAGACCGTGATGCAGTCGCCAAATTACCGGGTTATGAGTTTGGGGCTGCCACTGAAGAAAATCTCAGTCGTACATTGGATGAATTTGATTTGACGCTAAACAGTGGTGGTGAAGCGGCGCTGAATGTCAGTGCAGACAACTGGAGTTCAGTCTCTTCGCCGGTAAAAGTGGTTGTTCAGGCCAGTCTGCTTGAATCTGGTGGCCGCCCGGTGACACGTCGGGTTGAACAAGCGGTTTGGCCGGCAGAAAAACTGGTTGGTATTCGTCCGCTGTTTAAGCAGAAAGCGGTTTATGACTATCGTACGGGTCGTGACCAAAGCCGTTACAATGTGGATGAAAATTCACTGGCTGAATTTGAGCTGGTCTATGCGGATGCCAATGGCAAAAAATATGCCGCGAAAGATCTGACCGCCCGTCTAGTTTATGAACGCCGCGATTACTACTGGCGCTGGTCGGATGGTGAAGGTTGGCAGTCAGGCTATGATCAGAAAGATCTGGTGATGGCGGATGAACATATCCAGATTGCACAGGATGGTACTGTAAAGGTCAGTTTCCCGGTTGATTGGGGTTCGTACCGTATTGAGGTTGTCAATCCAGAGAATCAACTGGTTACCAGCGTTAATTTCTGGGCTGGTTATTCATGGCAGGATAATACCGGTGGCACCGGTGCCGTTCGTCCTGATCAGGTGAAACTGTCTCTGGATAAACCGGCTTATCGAGTGGGTGAGAAAGTCAAACTACATATGGCCGCACCACAGGCAGGTAAAGGTTATCTGTTGGTGGAATCCAGTGAAGGGCCGCTCTGGTGGCAAGAGATTAATGTACCGGCACAAGGTCTGGATGTGGAAGTTCCGGTTAATAAAGAGTGGCGCCGTCATGACCTTTATTTGACTGCCGTAGTTGTACGTCCGGGTGATAAGTCCCGTCAGGCGACACCAAAGCGTGCCATTGGGGTGTTGCATCTGCCGTTGGCGGACGAAGGCCGTAAGTTGGATCTGACGTTATCCGCGCCGGAAAAAATGCGGCCAAATCAGAACCTGACAGTTAAAGTCAAGGTTACACCACAGCAAGGGCAGCAATTGCCTAAACAGATTAATGCGCTGCTTTCTGCGGTAGATACTGGCGTACTCAATGTCACTAACTTCAAAACCCCGGATCCCTATGAGGCTTTCTTTGGTCGTAAACGTTACAGCGTTGATCAATATGATGTGTATGGTCAGTTGATTGAGGGTGAAGGTCGTCTGGCAAATTTGCGCTTTGGTGGTGATGGTGATGAGAATGCACTTGATCGCGGTGGTAGAAAGCCATTGACCGAAGTAAAGATTATCGCTGAACAGGCACAACCCGTGACATTGAATGAAAAGGGGGAAGGGGAGATCATTTTGCCAATTCCTGATTTTAATGGTGAACTGAGGCTGATGGCTCAGGCGTGGAGTGAAGATGAGTTCGGTCATGGTGAAAGTAAAATTGTCATTGCCGCACCCGTGATTACTCAGATGGCGTTACCTCGCTTTATGGCGGGGGGGGATCGTTCATCGTTGTCGTTGGATCTGACCAACTTAACCGAACAGACGCAAAACTTGACCTTAAACTTTATGGCTAATGGACTGATTAAATTAGAAGATGCGGCCAATAAGGCAATAACCTTAGAAAAAGGTAAACGTACAACAGTGGAAATTCCGGTCACGGCTGATCAGGGTTTTGGTCAGGGAGAAGTTTCCCTGACAATTAATGGCCTGAATTTGCCCGGTGAAGCGCTGAAACCGTATAAAAATAGCTGGAAGATAGGGGTACGTCCGGCACAGCCAGCAGAAACCAGGCTGTTTGCTGAGGTTATCCGCCAGGGAGAAAATTGGCAGTTGCCGTTAGATGCCATATCGGGTTTAGCGCCAGCAACGCTTGAAGGCCAGTTGCTACTGACCAGTCGCCCGCCGTTACAGATTTCACGCTATATCCGTGAACTATACGCCTATCCGTATGGCTGCCTTGAGCAGACTATCAGCGGACTTTACCCGTCGCTCTATTCAAATGAAGCGGAGTTGAAAAAACTGGGTATCAAAACCGACAGTGATAGCAAACGCCGGACCAGTATTGATGAGGGGATTACTCACCTGTTGAGTATGCAACGTCATGACGGGGGTTTTGCCTTGTGGGACCGAACCGGTGATGAAGAGTACTGGCTGACGGCGTATTCCACAGATTTCTTGTTCCGTGCAAGCCAGCGAGGTTATAGCGTACCCAAGGAAGCGCTGAATTCTGCCAATAACCGTTTGCTGCGTTATTTACAGGATAAGAATGTCATTAACTATCGCTACAGCCAGAATCAGGAAGCTATGCGGTTCTCGACTCAGGCTTATGCTGGTCTGGTGCTTGCCAGCCAGCAGAAAGCGCCGCTGGGTGCTTTAAGACAAGTTTATGAGCGTCGTTCTCAGGCAGGAAATGGTTTGTCGCTGGTACAACTGGGGGTTGCATTGAAGCTTATGGGTGATAATACCAGAGCAGATGAAGCTATCCATTTGGGGATCAATAAAAACCGTAATGATGATGTTGGGTTGGGAGATTATGGCAGTTCCATCCGTGATAATGCACTGATTGTCGCGCTGTTGACGGAAAACAAGATGTTGCCAAAAGATCGTGATGAGAAATTACTGGCTCTATCTGATGAATTGATATCCCGTGATTATTTCTCAACTCAGGAGAGTAATTCACTCTATCTGGCTGGGCGTTTCTTTATTGATACCTCAGAACAACTGTGGGAAGCGGTGGTTAATCAGCAGGTTCCACCGTTGAGTCGTGACAAGTCATGGGATCAGGTGATGGATGCAGAACAGATTTTGCGAGGCGTTGGTATCAGCAACCGTGGCAACAATACGCTCTATTCTCGCCTGAATGTCGTGGGTTACCCGCTGCATTCGCCGAAACCTTACGCTAATGTGCTGAACATTCAGCGTAGCTATCTGGATATGAAGGGTAATCCGGTTTCCATTGACCGTCTGAGAAGTGGCGAAATGGTGGTGGTGAAGCTGGTGGTCAGCTCAGATAAATCGGTACCGGATGCGTTGGTGGTTGATTTACTGCCTGCCGGTTTAGAACTGGAAAATCAGAATCTGGCTAACAGCAGTGCCAGTTTGAGTGAGAGTGCCGCTAATCTCCAGGAATTGATCGGTGATATGCAACAGGCGACGATTCGCCATACAGAATATCGTGATGACCGATATGTGGCAGCAGTTGCGGTTGATCCATCTCGGCCTGTGACGTTGCTCTATCTGGCTCGTGCTGTGACACCGGGTGTCTACACTATTCCGGCTCCACAGGTTGAATCTATGTACGTGCCTTACTGGCGTGCAGTAGGTGCGACCCCTGAAAAACTGGAAGTTGTCCGCTAAACCCAGTCAGCCCTTATGCTAAGGCGTAAGGGCTGATTGCTCGTCAGGTATTCTTGCATGAAAACTTGCATGAAAAAAAGGCATCACCTTATTTGGCTGATTGTGCTGTTGCTGTTTCTGATCCCGGCGGGTTTATGGCTGGCAGATAAAATTTGGCCTCTGCCACTGCGTGAAGTCAAAATGGCGCGTATTGTCGTCGGTGAAGATGGGACTCCGCTTTGGCGTTTTGCCGATGATGAAGGGGTTTGGCGCTATCCGGTGACATTGGATCAAGTGTCACCGGAATATATTCAGGCATTGCTGACTTATGAAGATCGCTGGTTCTATAAGCATCCAGGGATTAATCCGATTTCGCTTGTCAGAGCGGCATGGCAGGATATCCGAGCCGGTAAAATTTTGTCCGGGGGGAGTACGCTTTCAATGCAGGTGGCTCGGTTGATTGATCCGCATTCACGTACTCTGGGCGGGAAGTTAAAACAGATTTGGCGCACTTTACAGCTTGAGTGGCACTATTCCAAAGATGAAATTCTCGGCATGTATCTCAACCGTGCGCCATTTGGTGGCACATTACAAGGTGTTGGTGCGGCGAGTTGGGCTTATCTGGGCAAACCGCCATCTGAACTTTCTGCGGGGGAAGCTGCTTTGTTGGCTATTTTGCCACAGGCACCCAGTCGTTTGAGACCGGACCGTTACCCTGAACGCGCACAGGCTGCCCGTGACAAAGTTATGCAACGGTTGGCGAAATACAAAATCTGGTCGGAAGAGAAAGTGGCTGATATTCGTCAAGAGACGCTGTGGCTGGCTCCCCGGCAGGTGCCACAACTTGCTCCGCTTCTTGCCAGGCGAATGGCTAAAGGTCAGCGTCAGGAAATTATCAACACAACCATTGACGTAGGATTACAGCGCCAGCTTGAGGATATGGCGGTGAATTGGAAATACCAGTTACCGGAGAAAACCTCGGTTGGGGTATTGGTGGTTGATCACACCGATATGGCGGTGAAAGCCTATATTGGCTCGCTGGATTTTCGGGATGACAGCCGTTTTGGTCATGTGGATATGATAAGTTCATGGCGTTCACCGGGATCAACTTTGAAGCCTTTTTTGTACGCAATGGCGTTGGATGATGGGTTGATTCATGGGGAATCACTGTTACAGGATGTGCCTCGTCGTTTTGATTATTACCGTCCGGGAAATTTTGACAGTGGCTTTAACGGGCCGGTCAGTGTCAGTGAAGCATTGGTTCGTTCCTTGAATTTACCCGCAGTGCAACTGCTCGAAGCATATGGTGCCAAGCGGTTTACAGCCAATATGCGTAATGTGGGAACAGTATCGCGTTTTCCTCCCGGCAGTGAACCCAATTTATCATTGATTCTTGGGGGGACGGCAACCCGGATGGATCAATTGGTGGCGGCTTACACCGCGTTTGCCCGTCAGGGGAAGGTTTCCCCCCTGAGATTTACACCGCAGCAGAAATTGCGGGACAGGCAGCTGTTTTCCCCTGGTGCCGCGTGGATAGTGAGGCGGATTATGGCTGGAGAAGGTCTTCCACAACCCGATGATATATTGCCGGCACAAGTACCACTGGCCTGGAAAACCGGTACCAGTTATGGCTATCGTGATGCTTGGGCTATTGGCTTAAATGCCCGCTATACTATCGGTGTTTGGGTTGGCAGGCCGGATGGAACGCCAGTTATCGGACAGTTTGGTTATGCCACGGCGGTGCCGATAATGTATCAGGTCAATAATCTATTGCTGGCAAATATGCGAAATGGGGCTCAACGTATCCCCTCTGATCCACGTCCGGCAAGTGTGAGTCAGGCAACCATTTGCTGGCCGGGAGGTCAGAGTCTGCCAAAGGGAGACAGTAATTGCCGCCAGCGTCGTCTGAGTTGGATCCTGGATAACACCATTCCGCCTACGTTGCCTTCGGTGGGGCAAGAAGGCATTTCGGGTATTAATGAACAGGTATGGCGGGATAAACAGGGGTTGCGTGTCGCGCCTGATTGTCCTGATGCTCAACCAGAAAATATTGCTTTATGGCCGATTAGCCTAGAATCATGGTTACCGGCGGAAGAGCGACGGGCACAACGCTTGCCTCGGGTTAACCCTCAGTGTCCACCGCTGAAATCAGATGAAGCTCCGCTGTTGATCGTCGGCATTCATAACGGAGATGTATTGAAACGGCTCCCCGGTCTTGGCAACCTTGATTTACGTATTACGACGCAGGGCGGTAGTGGTGGGCAACAATGGTGGTTTCTCAATGGAGAACAGATTATGACTACAGAAAATAATCAAAAGCTTGTCCAGACATTGACTCAACCGGGGAAATATCAGCTTAGTGTTTTGGATTTGGGTGGGCAGGTTGATTCTGTTAATTTTACCTTGAAGTAAACGATTCAGGTAAAAGTGTGATTTGTACGAAAAAATGGTAATTTTCGCTAAGAAAAATTTAATGGAATGTTATGTTTTCTGTAGGCAACTGCTATTCAGGCCCCTATAATCAACGCCTCTTTTATCCCCGCTAGGGTTGCGGGATAAGTATTAGCCGGTTAACTTATCGGGATAAAAAATTAAAATTATCAGTTGCTGAAAGAAGAACCAAGAGGTTATCCATGACGGTTGAACGTACTTTTTCGATTATTAAACCTAACGCAGTGAAGAAAAATGCCATCGGGTCTATTTATGCCCGTTTTGAAAGCGCCGGGTTTAACATTATTGCCGCCAAAATGCTTCACTTGACCCGTGAACAGGCTGAAGGCTTCTATGCAGAGCACAAAGGCCGCCCTTTCTTTGATGGTCTGGTGGAATTTATGACTTCTGGCCCCATCGTGGTTCAGGTATTGGAAGGCGAGAATGCAGTACAACGTCACCGTGACTTGATGGGTGCAACCAATCCTGATAACGCATTAGCAGGCACTCTGCGTGCTGATTACGCAGACAGTTTTACTGAAAATGCAGTCCACGGCTCTGATGCCGTTGAATCTGCTAACCGTGAAATTGCGTATTTCTTCACAGAAGATGAAATTTGCCCCCGTAATTGATTTGTCGTTACCCGTAGCATCATCGCATTAAAGTTTGTACAATGCCGCGCCCCGTTGTTAACTCAACGGGGCGCTTATTATTTGTCACTAGGCTAAACTGATAGTGATACCCGAATTGAAACTTCGTGCGTTGAATTCATCAACGCAGAGCCGAAAGTGTAACAACGAGGCGATATAAAAAAATGTCCCAACCAAATACTGTGGCACAATTTGCTGCTGCTGTCGTGTCTGAAACCCCAGAAAAGAAAAGCGGGAAAATTAACCTGTTTGATCTGAATCGCAAACAAATGCGTCAATTCTTCACCGATATGGGGGAAAAACCCTTCCGTGCCGATCAAGTGATGAAATGGATGTATCATTACTGCTATGACGATTTTGAGCAGATGACGGATATTAACAAAACCCTGCGGGCAAAATTGCAGCAGGTTGCTGAGATCTGTGCGCCTGAGGTAGCAGAGGAACAACGTTCAGCTGATGGCACGATTAAATGGGCTATCAATGTTGGCGATCAACAAGTTGAAACGGTTTATATTCCGGAAGATGATCGGGCTACGTTGTGTGTCTCTTCTCAGGTAGGCTGTGCACTGGAATGTAAATTCTGTTCTACCGCTCAACAAGGGTTTAACCGTAATTTACGGGTTTCTGAAATTATTGGTCAGGTTTGGCGGGCAGCGAAAATTATTGGCTCACTGAAATCCAGTGGTCGCCGCCCGATTACCAACGTGGTTATGATGGGAATGGGTGAACCTCTGCTTAACCTGAATAACGTGGTTCCTGCAATGGAAATCATGATGGATGATTTTGGTTTCGGTTTGTCCAAGCGCCGTGTAACGCTATCCACATCCGGTGTCGTGCCTGCGCTGGATAAACTTGGCGATATGATTGATGTCGCTTTGGCGATTTCCCTGCATGCGCCGACAGATGATGTACGTGATGATATCGTTCCTATCAACCGCAAATATAATATTGAGCAGTTCCTTGCGGGGGTGCGCCGTTATTTGACGAAATCTAATGCGAACCAGGGGCGTGTGACAGTGGAATATGTCATGCTTGATCATATTAATGATAGTGTGGAACAGGCGCATCAATTGGCTGAATGTCTGAAAGACACACCCAGTAAAATCAACCTGATCCCGTGGAATCCGTTTCCGGGCGCGCCATATGGCCGCAGCTCCAACAGCCGGATCGACCGTTTTTCCAAAGTGCTGATGGGATATGGTTTTACAACTATTGTCCGCAAAACCCGTGGTGATGATATTGATGCCGCATGTGGTCAGCTTGCGGGAGATGTGATTGATCGCACAAAACGGACATTGAAAAAACGTCAGGCAGGTGAACCTATCCAGGTAAGAACAGTCTGAATGTTGCTATGTCCTGTCATGCAGTAACTGAAATTATTGCGACAATTACGTATCCTTGATGAAGTGGGGATGGAATGATAAGGAAATCGTTATCGGGAATGCTTGTTGCCGCTGTATTATTGGCTGGATGTTCCAATCAACCGGTAAACGGAAATAAACAGCGAAAAGTCGCAGCAGAAACCCGGATCCAACTGGGGATGGCCTATTTGGCAGAAGGTCATTTACCGGCTGCCAGATATCATTTTGATAAGGTGTTACAGGCACAGCCAGACCATTATCAGGCTCAGTTGGGTATGGCGCTGTATGAACAATATTCCGGCCAGCCGGAAGCTGCTCGTCAGCGTTACAAAATGGCGATGCAGTATGCGCCAGGAAATGATACGGTATTGTATCATTACAGCGTTTTTCTCTGTGAGCAGGGGCAGTATGAAGAAGCCAAAATTCTGTTGACCGGGAATAATGCTGACAGGCGTATTTGTTATCAGTGATTTGCCGCTAGTAAAATAGCAAATCTATTTCGCCGCGCAGGCCATTGTATAATGTAAGGATTATAGCAAAGAGCCAGCGCGAAGTTTTTCACAACTTGGACAGTACCGCGTCTTCTTGCTAATGAATACTGAAACGACTCCAGAACAAGCTCATTTGACAGCAGGTCAGCTCCTGCGTCAGGCTCGTGAACAGCACGGGCTAACTCAACAGACGGTGGCTGATCGTCTGTGTCTGAAACTTTCCACTATCCGTGATATTGAAGAGGACAATATACCGGCCAACATGGTGCCCACTTTCCTGCGAGGTTATGTTCGCTCTTATGCTAAATTAGTACAAATTCCAGAAGCGGAAATTCTGGCGATTCTGGATAAGCATACCCCGGCAAAAACCGCGAAAGTTTCACCAATGCAGAGTTTTTCATTGGGTAAGAAACGTAAAAAACGTGAAAGTTGGTTGATGTGGATTACCTGGCTAATTATTCTGGTAGTGATTAGTCTGACGGGAGCATGGTGGTGGCAAAACCACACAGCTCAACAGAAAGAATTGATTTCGATGGCTGATCAGTCTGCGGCGCAGGTTGCTCAGAAGAAAGTCCATGTGGCGGATCTAGCCACCGGGAGCAACGATCAGGCGACACAGTTGCCGGCCAGTGAGCAGCCATTATCTGCTGCTTCAACCGAAAATGCGGTGAAAGCGAATAATGCGAACACGCATCATGTGAATAATAGTGGGGAAACGGTTCAGCCTGTAGCATCAGCTCAACATCAGGCGCTGGAAACACCTAAAATTCAGCCACAGACTGTGCCATTACCTGCGAATCAGCGTACAGCTCAAATATCGAGGGTTGTGGAAAATACAGCCCCGGCAGTGGCCGTTAGTGATAAATTGGTGATGAATTTCAAAGCATCCTGTTGGTTACAGGTTGCGGATGCTAATGGAAAAACGCTGTTTAGCGGAACTAAACATAAGGGTGATAGCCTGAACCTCTCTGGCTCATTACCTTACCAATTAACTATCGGTGCCCCGACAGCAGTGGATGTGCAGTTTCGGGGGCAAGCCGTTAATTTAAGCAGCTTTGTTAAAACGGGTCGTATTGCGCGTCTTAAAGTACCAGGAACACAATAAATGCCTTTGTAATACGGCATTGTTCTCATTTATAAGTAAGCACATGGAAGTATGGGAGAAACACCAGTATGCATAATGAATCGCCGATAAAAAGACGCAAATCTACGCGTATTTATGTAGGGAATGTGCCAGTCGGGGATGGCGCGCCAATTTCGGTGCAGTCAATGACAAATACACGCACTACAGATGTGGAAGCCACTGTTAAACAGATTAAAGCGCTTGAGCGTGTTGGGGTTGATATTGTCCGTGTATCAATACCAACGATGGACGCGGCAGAAGCGTTTAAATTGATTAAGCAGCAAGCTGGTATTCCCTTGGTTGCAGATATCCATTTTGATTACCGTATTGCACTTAAAGTTGCAGAGTATGGTGTCGATTGCCTGCGTATTAACCCCGGTAATATCGGTAATGAGGCGCGTATCCGTGAGGTTGTGGCGGCTGCCCGCGACAAAAATATCCCAATCCGTATTGGTGTGAATGGCGGATCACTGGAAAAGGACATTCAGGAAAAATATGGTGAGCCAACCCCGGAAGCACTGTTGGAATCGGCTATGCGCCATGTGGATATTCTTGAAAGACTTAATTTCGACCAGTTTAAAATCAGCGTAAAAGCGTCAGATGTCTTTCTGGCGGTTGGCGCTTACCGTTTGCTGGCCCAGAAGATTGATCAGCCATTACATCTTGGTATCACAGAGGCCGGTGGCGCTCGGGCCGGTTCTGTAAAATCAGCCATTGGTTTGGGTATTCTTCTGTCGGAAGGTATCGGTGATACCCTGCGTATTTCTTTGGCTGCCGATCCAGTCGAAGAAGTTAAAGTGGGTTTTGATATTCTGAAATCATTACGGATTCGTTCCCGTGGTATTAACTTTATCGCCTGTCCAACTTGTTCTCGTCAGGAATTTGATGTTATCGGCACCGTTAACGCATTGGAACAACGCTTGGAAGATTTACTCACCCCGATGGATGTTTCAATCATTGGTTGTGTGGTTAACGGCCCGGGTGAGGCGGAGGTTTCCACTTTGGGTGTCACTGGTGCCAGAACAAAAAGTGGTTTTTATCAAGACGGAGTACGGCAGAAAGAGCGTCTAGACAATGCTGATATGATTGATCAACTTGAGGCCAAGATCCGCGCTAAGGCATCCATGCTGGATGAAAATAAGCGTATCGACATAAGTCAACTGGATAAATAATATATCCGATACTGGTTCATCGTTATTGATGAGCCAGTATTGTTTTGGTTTGTTAATTGAAGCTCGTCCGTATTCGCTTCTATAATCAACATCATTTTTGAATTATTAACAGGATAAGACGTGGCAAAAAATATCCAGGCTATTCGTGGCATGAACGACTGCTTGCCGGCAGACACTGCGATTTGGCAGCGTATTGAAAGCGTTTTGAAACGCGTATTGGCGAGTTATGGTTATAGCGAGATCCGCACACCGATTGTAGAGCAGACCCCGTTATTTAAACGGGCTATCGGGGAAGTGACTGATGTGGTCGAAAAGGAAATGTACACCTTTGATGATCGCAATGGTGAAAATTTGACCCTGCGTCCTGAAAATACCGCAGGCTGTGTCCGTGCAGGTATTGAACATGGTCTGCTGTACAATCAGGAACAGCGCGTATGGTATTTCGGGCCTATGTTCCGTTATGAACGCCCACAAAAAGGCCGTTACCGCCAATTTTACCAGTTAGGGGCTGAAGTCTTTGGTCTTCAGGGACCTGATATTGATGCTGAACTTATTTTATTGACCGCCCGCTGGTGGCGTGAGCTCGGTATTGCTGAACATGTGACGCTTGAACTGAACTCAATTGGTTCATTGGCAGCGCGGGCCAGTTACCGCGAAGCGCTGGTTGCTTTCCTTGAGCAGCATAAAGATAAGCTGGATGAAGATTGCAAACGTCGCATGTACAGCAATCCATTGCGTGTTTTGGATTCAAAAAATTCGGAAGTTCAGCAACTTCTTAATGATGCACCGGAACTGTTTGACTATCTTGATGCCGAATCAAAGGAACATTTTGACAGCCTGTGTGCACTTCTTGATGCGGCTGGGATCAAATACCGGATGAATCAGCGTTTGGTTCGTGGTCTGGATTACTATAACCGCACGGTATTTGAATGGGTAACAACGGCTTTGGGGGCTCAGGGAACTGTCTGTGCCGGTGGTCGGTACGATGGATTGGTTGAGCAACTGGGTGGCCGTGCGACTCCGGCTGTGGGTTTTGCTATGGGCGTGGAGCGTCTGGTTTTGCTGGTGCAAGAAATGAACCCGGCATTTTTGGCGGAGCTATCAGTGGCGGAGGTTTATCTTGCTTCCTTCGGCGAAGGCAGTCAGCAGGCAGCATTGATTCTGGCTGAACAGATACGTGATGTCTTGCCGCAATTGCGCCTGGTGACTAACCACGGGGGAGGGAACTTTAAGAAGCAATTGGGGCGTGCAGATAAACAAGGCGCTAAAATTGCGCTGATTTTGGGTGAAGATGAAGTCCGTTCCGGTCAGGCAGCGATTAAAGATTTACGTACAGGCGAACAACAAACGTTGCCGCAAAGCGAAATTGCAGCTCGTTTGGCTGAATTGTTAGGTTAAGGAGAGACTCCGTGGAAGTCTATACCAATGAAAACGAACAAGTTGACGCGATCCGCCGCTTTTTCGCCGATAATGGCAAAGCGTTGGTTTTCGGGCTAGTGCTGGGCGCTGGCGCGCTGATTGGTTGGCGTTATTGGCAATCTCATCAGACAAATCAATTGCAAGGCAGTGCGGAAGCTTTTGAACAGGTAAATCGTGGATTAATTTCCGGTGCAAAAGAGAGTCATACTGCTGCTGAGAAGTTTGCCGCTGAAACTAACAATAGTTATGGCGTGATGGCTCATATGCATTTAGCTCAACTAGCTGTTGAAAAGAATGAGTTAGCAAAAGCGGATCAATTTTTATCTGCGGCTGTTGGTCAGACAAAAAATGAAGATTTACTGGCTCTGGCTAATATTCGTTTAGCCAGGGTTCAATTGGCGGAAGATAAGGCGGATGCCGCATTGAAAACACTGGAACAGGTGAAAGGTTCCGGTTGGGTTGCCGTGGCAGAAGATATCCGCGGCGATGCGCTATTGAAAAAAGGGGATATTGCGGGTGCCCGTGCAGCTTATACCAAAGGTCTGGGATCAGATTCACCGCAGGCGATCAAATCGATGTTAAATCTTAAATTGAATAATTTATCCAGCTAAGGGGATCCTTTCAATGCAGTTGCGTAAAACACTCTTGGTTGGTCTGATTGCTTCTGTTCTGCTAGCGGGTTGTTCAAATGAGCAGGACACAGTAACTATGTCACCGTTGCCACAGGTTGAGAATCAATTTAGCCCAAAGGTTGTCTGGGATAAATCTGTAGGTGATGGTGTTGGTCGCTATTACTCTCACTTGACACCAACCTGGCAGGGTTCTGTTGTCTATGTCGCTGATCGTCATGGTATCGTTAAGGCGCTGGACATTGATAGCGGTAAAGAGATGTGGTCGGTAAATCTGGCTGAAAAAGCCGGTTTTCTCTCTTCCCGTATCCCGGCGTTGCTTTCTGGTGGCCTGACTGTTTCTGGGAATCATTTATATGTCGGCACTGAACGTGCCAAAGTCATCGCGCTGAATACCGAAGACGGCCAGATTGCTTGGGGATCTGAAGTTGTCGGAGAAGCGTTGTCGCGTCCGGTGGTGACTGATGGCCTGGTACTGGTTCATACCAGCAACGGTATGTTGCAGGCATTGAATGAGTCAGATGGTAAAGTACAGTGGTCTGTTAATATGGATACCCCATCATTATCGTTGCGTGGTGAATCAGCTCCGGCTGTGGCTTACGGTGCTGCGATCGTGGGGGGAGATAATGGCCGTGTCAATGCTGTGCTGATTTCTCAGGGGCAACTGATTTGGCAGCAACGTATTTCTCAGGTAACCAGTTCTACAGAAATCGGTCGTCTTAATGATGTTGATACAACACCGGTTATTTCTGAAGGCGTAATATATGCGATAGCCTATAACGGTAATCTGGTGGCGCTTGATATGCGTTCAGGCCAGATCCTCTGGAAACGCGATTTGGGTTCAGTGAACGAGATGGTTGTTTCCGGCGATCGTATTTACATTGTTGATCAAAACGATCGGGTGATGAGTCTGCGTCAAAGCGATGGTGTAACACTGTGGACTCAGACAAAATTACAACACCGCAACTTGACAGCGCCTGAAATGTATAATGGCTATCTGGTTGTTGGTGATAGTGAAGGCTATTTGCACTGGCTGAATATGGATGACGGTAAGTTCGTTGCTCAACATAAAGTTGATAGCTCCGGCTTAATGAGCCGTCCGGTTGTTGCCAGTGATAAGCTGATGGTACAGGCGAAAGACGGTACGGTTTATCTGTTTACCCGTTGAGTACTTCTACACTGTCTGTTTATCGGAAATAGAGAATAAAGAGTTGTTATAATCCCACGGCTCCTGAAAAGAACAGGGGCCGTTTCGTCTTTTTAGTGTTTTGTTACGGCTAACGATGAGTAGCAAAATACTGATTTCAAATTTAGTCATGAGGCATCAACAAATGACACCTGTCGTCGCTCTGGTAGGGCGCCCAAATGTGGGTAAGTCCACGTTATTTAACCGTTTAACCCGTACAAGAGATGCGCTGGTAGCGGATTTTCCAGGTCTGACCCGCGATCGCAAATATGGTCGGGCCGAAGTCGAAGGACAGGAATTTATCATCATTGATACCGGTGGTATTGATGGCACCGAAGATGGTGTTGAAACCCACATGGCGGCACAATCTTTGATGGCAATTGAAGAAGCCGATATTGTTCTGTTTATGGTGGATGCCCGTGCCGGGCTGATGCCGGCAGACCACGCTATAGCAAAACACCTGCGCAGCCGTGAAAAAGCCACTTTTTTGGTGGCGAACAAAACCGACGGTATTGATATTGATACATCCGTTGCTGAATTTTATTCGCTCGGATTGGGAGATATATATTCTATCGCCGCTTCTCATGGACGTGGTGTAACCCAACTTATCGAACGGGCATTGCTGCCTTTTTCCGGTAAAGACAAGGAAGAAGAGGTTGAGCTAACAGAGGAAGAAGCCAACGCAGCCTATTGGGCTGAACAGGAACGAAATGAAGCTGAAATGGTGGAAGAAGAGGAAGAGGATTTTGATCCCTTAACGCTGCCATTAAAATTAGCCATTGTTGGCAGGCCAAACGTCGGTAAATCTACTTTGACGAACCGTATTTTGGGTGAACAAAGGGTTGTGGTTTATGACATGCCGGGTACCACCCGTGACAGCATTTATATTCCAATGGAACGTGATGGTCGCGAATATATCCTGATTGATACTGCGGGTGTACGTAAGCGGGGTAAGGTTACTGAAACAGTTGAAAAATTCTCAGTCATCAAAACCCTTCAGGCGATTGAAGATGCTAACGTTGTACTATTGGTGATCGATGCCCGTGAAGGTGTTTCCGATCAGGATTTGTCGTTGCTAGGTTTTATTCTTAATAGCGGGCGCTCATTGGTTATTGCGGTCAATAAATGGGATGGCATGTCACAGGAAGATAGAGAGCAAGTGAAAGAAATGCTTGATTATCGTCTTGGTTTTGTTGACTTTGCCAGAGTGCATTTTATCTCCGCTTTACATGGCAGTGGTGTGGGTAACTTGTTTGACTCGATTCTTGAGGCTTATGACTGTGCGACTCGCCGGGTAAATACCGCACTGTTAACCCGTATCATGCGTATGGCAGAAGAAGACCATCAACCACCGATGATCCGTGGGCGCAGGGTAAAAATGAAATATGCCCATGCTGGCGGGTATAACCCACCTATCGTAGTGATCCACGGTAATCAGGTAGCTGATTTGCCCGATGCTTATAAGCGTTATCTGATGAACTATTTCCGTCGGTCCTTGAAAGTGATGGGGACACCTATTCGGATTCAGTTTAAAGAAGGGGCAAATCCTTTTGCTGACAAACGTAATACGTTGACACCAAATCAGATGCGTAAACGTAAGCGTCTGATGGCTCATTTGAAAAAGCGTTAATTCTAATAAAAAAAGGGGGGTGATTAACCACCCTTTTTGCTGGCATCCCATATTTGAGTAATTATTTCTGGTGTATCTAACTCTGGAAATGTGAAGTGATACGCTTCATTTCCGGTAGCGATGCAGAGCAGATAATAATGTTGGTCAGGGTATGATGATAGTGGCATAGAATCAGAGAAACTCCGTTCTATAGTCTGAATAAATAGTTGTTTTTGGTGGGGAGACAGTGATTTTAAATTCACTGTTTTATCTTGACCAAGACCAGGTGTAGCAGCAAATCCTCCTTGCAGGGAAATAGTGATTTTACTATCAGTTGTGAGCTTGATGATTTTATTATTCATGATATACCAGTTTTATACGGTTATTTTCTACGTTTCTACAGTATAGCGTGAAATTCGGCGTTAACAATTTTAGCATCTTTCATTAGCTATCTTTTTTTATTAATAGGGGCTGCCAGATTAGGTATTATAAATAATAGAATATCGCTGGTATTAAACCAGCGATATGTTTATAGATTAAATTTTAGTTTCTCCCTTATCTTCTTTTTTATCTTCCTTTTTGTCTCCTTTCTTATCTTCTTCTTTCGTTTCCACTTTAATGCCCACTTCTTGCCAGCTGTCTATAGTGGCTTTTTCAACATCCTCATCAAATAAATCACGAGCATGTTTAACGGTTAACTTGGCGAAGGATAAGAAGGTAGTATCGCGTGCAAGATCTTTATCCAGCAATGTGCTGTACCATATCTTTCCTGCTTTTTCCCATGCATATCCACCTAATTTTATCGCGAGATTATAAAAGGCTTTATTAGGAATACCTGAGTTAACATGAACACCACCATTGTCTCTATAAATCGGATAGTCTTTAAAATTATCCATATGACCAGGCTGAGGATCTTTACCAAGAAGAGGATCATCATATGCCGTTCCGGGTTCTTTCATTGAACGGATCCCTACACCTTTAATACCTTTGACCAGTAATTCTTCCCCTACAACCCAGCTTGCTTCATCAGCTTTTTGTTTTAGATAATGTTGCCTTACCAGTGAGCCAAAGACATCGGCAATTGATTCATTCAATGCGCCGGACTGGAAGAAATAGATCAAATCAGCTGTTTTTTCGATAACACCATGAGATAATTCATGGCCAATTACATCGATAGATGTGGTGAAGTTATTGAAAACCTTACCGTCACCATCACCAAACACCATTTGCCCTCTGCCCCAATACGCATTCATGTATTCTTTGCCGTAATGCACGGTGGCAATCAATTTCATTCCTTTATCATCTAATGAATTGCGATTAAAAACTTCTTTGTAGAAATTGTAAGTTGCTTCCAGATATTTATATGCGTTATCAACGGCTACGTCGCCATTATCTGGATCACCTTCATCTCGTACTAAAGTTCCGGGTAATTTGGTTTCATTTTTTGCATCGTAAATACTACGATGTAGAGTATCGCTGACAACTTTATCATCAGTATTATCAATAGAGTCTGATGTTTTAATAACACTGTCCAACATTAAACTCTGGGTATGATTTAATGTCATTAATACGTTATCTTTTTCACTTTCACTGTTATTCTTATAAATATTTTGTAGAATATACGGTGGTATTAAACCTTTGTAGTTATTGTTTTGTATTTGCATAAAATATCTCCTGGAATAAATTATTAGTTATTAATTAGAGTACTCTTTAGGTACATTTTCATATTAAACACGTTTCCATCGGATAGTCATCAGGGCCAGCCTGCTTCTTTTATGTTAAAGGATTGTTAATAAATTGTTATATAATTTATGTGAGGGATTTCTGTATTGGCCGTATTAAAAATATAAATAGTTAGGAATAATTGTTTATAATATTCCTAACATGATAAAAAATCATATCCAGTTTTTTACTGGTAGAAAGTCAATATATAAAGCAGCTTCCGCAGACCCTGGTTCAGGGTGATAGTCATATTCCCAACGTACTAATGGTGGCATGGACATTAAGATAGACTCTGTTCGTCCACCACTTTGTAATCCAAATAAGGTTCCCCTGTCCCAAACTAGGTTAAATTCAACATAACGACCACGGCGATATAATTGAAACTGTCGTTCTCGTTCGCTCCATAATATGCTCTTCCTTTTTTCCACAATAGGCAAATAAGCAGAAAGAAAACCTTTTCCTATATCCTGAGTAAAGTGAAAACAGTGTTCAAAATCAGGAGTATTTAAATCATCAAAAAATAAGCCGCCAATTCCACGCGCTTCATTACGATGTTTAATATAGAAATAATTATCACACCATTTTTTATATTTTTGGTAGAGAGTTTCTCCATATGGTTGACATATATTTCTGGCGGTAGTGTGCCAGTGAATAGCATCTTCCTCAAAACCATAATAAGGTGTCAAATCAAAACCTCCACCGAACCACCATACTGGCGCTTCACCTTCTTTTTCCGCAATAAAAAACCGGACGTTAGCATGGCTGGTTGGGATATAGGGATTTGAAGGATGAATAACCAGAGAGACGCCCATGGCCTGATAATTACGTCCGGTCAATTCAGGGCGATGGGCTGTTGCTGATGAGGGAAGCATGGTTCCTGACACATGGGAAAAATTAGCGCCGGCTTGTTCGAATATAGCGCCTTCTTTCATAATTCGACTGCGGCCACCACCGCCATCTTCCCGTTGCCAGCATTGCTCAATAAATTTCCCTTTGCCATCTGCCTGTTCCAGTTGCTGGCAAATTTCATTCTGTAATGAAAGGAAAAAAGATTTAATCTTATTGACATTTGGTGTGTTCATGATTCTTTTCTCATTATAATGCAGTGATTGCCATATTATACCTATTGGTGATAGAGAACACATTTTCGTATTGATTCCGGTGCTAAAGCGAAGATAATGTAAAATAGTTATTTCAATAAAAACAGGTTGGTTAGGAATGGAAATTCGGGTATTTCGACAAGATGATTTTGAAGCAGTGATCACCTTATGGGAACGCTGCGATTTACTTAATCCTGGTGTTGATCCTGAAATGGATATTGAGCGTAAGCTGACCCATGATCCTGACCTGTTTTTAGTCGCGGAAGTGGCGGGTGAAGTGGTTGGGACTGTTATGGGTGGTTATGACGGTCACTTTGGTTCGGCTTATTATTTGGGTGTTCATCCTGAATTCCGAGGACGGGGAATTGCGAATGCATTAATTTCCCGGTTGGAAAAAAAGTTGATTGCCCGTGGCTGTCCGAAAATCATGTTTATTGTTCCTGAGGACAATGATGCCACGCTTTATATGTGTGAAAAACTGGAATACGAAGATTGTCATCAAGAAAGTGTTGTTTTCAGCAAGCGTTTGATTATTGATCAGGACTATTGATCTGAGGCATGTGGCTGAATGAGTCTCATTCAGCCACAAATCACTAGTGCAATTTAGTCACTTTTTTCACATCAACTGTTACAGAACTCCACTCTTTATCGACTTCACCTTCAAGGCGAACTTTATCCTGAGGTGTTATTGTTTGACCATTCCAGTATTTGTGATCAATTTCGACTTCAATAACGCCTGTGTTATCACGGAATATGAAGTGATCGCCACGGATACGGGATTCGATATTTCCCTCCAGCACGACCCAACTGTCATCCCACATATTTTTAACTTGTTCAGTGGTTGAAATTCTTACATTGTTATCGATAAAACCACCTAGTGGTGCTGTCTGGGCATGAGGTTGGGTAACATTTGGACCAGAAAAACCACCAGATTGCATATGTGTGGTTTGGGCTGTTAATGGTGCACTGAATAAAGCAATCAGGGCGACGGTTGCAAATGTTTTTTTCATCATATTGATCTCATTATGGTGACTTATTTTTAGAAAAACAGTATATCGACAAGCGATATTTAATCAATGTGATATTCACTCATTGTTAATAATTTAAACTGTTCTCTGAAACTAACAACCGTGGTGTGATGTCTCAGTACCTATTTCTGTATTTAATCAAAAGGAGCCAGTTATGCAGGAGTTTTCTTTAGCTAACATTTTGTCAGGATTACGTTTTGCCACAATAGGTTGTTCATTGTTACTGGCCGGTTGTGCGGGCTCATCTGGTCTTTCATGGTCGAGTTTGTCGCCTTTTAGCTGGTTTGGTGGCTCGTTAAAAATCTCCGCTCAAGGGGTTGGGGAAATAAATAGTCTGACAGCAATGAATAAGGACGCGATAGATAAAGGGTTAGATGGGAAGTACCACTTACGCAGCGGCATGGAAATGAAAAATGGTCAGTTGGTGACGGTATTTCAAGCGATGGAGGGTGATCAACTGAAAATAGAACTTTTTGGTCAGGCAGGTGGAAAAGTCAGCCGTATTGATGTGTTGGATAAAGATATTGAAACCGTCTGGGGGACAAAGATTGGTACACCATTCTCGGCGCTTTATAACCGGGCATTTGATGCTTGCCGAAATACGGTGAGTCAATCAGAAAAGAGGGCAGTTATCTGCGTCTCTCCGCAGAGCAAGAATGTCAGTTATCTGTTTACAGGCAACTGGAATGGCCCGGAAGGTTTGATGCCTTCTGATGATGCTCTGAAAAACTGGAAAGTGGAACGTATCGTTTGGAAGCGGTGAAAAGCCGTTTCTGAGTGAAAGTACAAACTGAGTCTGTTTAGTAAACTTGATGTGTTTCTTGCGGAGCCGTAACAGGCCCGCATTTTCAATTAAAAACCTTACTATTTTTGCCATCTTATTGCGTTTCATACTTTCTAATTGCAATTTGGTATATTAAACGGCGATAGTTATCTACCCTGTTATAAATAAACTGGATACATTAGTCACCAGAGCGTTATTTGATGAAATAACGGATAAGGTGAGAAATGAAAAAGTATTCAGTAAACAATAAAATACTAAACGGACTGGTAGCAGTAACTTTATTAGGCAGCAGTAATGCCTTTGCTGTAGCGTTGTTAAACAGCTCTTATGACGTTGCGCGTGAGCTATTTTCCGCACTTAATCCTGAATTTGAGAAACAGTGGAATGAGCAGCATCCACAGGACAAATTGATAATCAAGCAATCCCATGCAGGCTCCTCCAAACAAGCACTGGCAATTCTCCAGGGGTTGCGGGCTGATGTGGTGACTTACAATCAGGTGACGGATGTGCAAATTTTGCATGATCATGGCGATCTGATACCGGCTGATTGGCAGAGTCGTCTGCCAAATAGCAGCTCACCTTACTATTCCACAATGGCATTTTTGGTGCGTAAGGGTAATCCCAAAAATATCCGTAACTGGCATGATTTAGTCCGTAAGGATGTCAAATTAGTCTTCCCAAACCCTAAAACTTCTGGTAATGGCCGTTACACCTATCTGGCTGCTTGGGGAGTGATTCAACAGGAAAATGGTGGAGATCAGGGTAAAACCCGCGAATGGATGAAACGCTTCCTGAAAAATGTCACCGTGTTTGATATCGGAGGTCGCGGAGCAACGACTTCATTTATTGAACGTGGTTTGGGTGATGTGCTGATAAGTTTCGAATCTGAAGTAAACAATATCCGCAAACAATATGGTGACGACAAATATGAGGTGATTGTCCCGCCAATAGATATTCTGGCGGAGTTCCCTGTTGCTTGGGTTGATAAAAATATTGTGAGAAACGGCACTGAAGAAGTGGCGAAAGCTTATCTGAATTATCTCTATAGCCCACAGGCACAGCAGATCATCACTGACTTTAATTATCGTGTCTGTGATAAAAACGTGATGGAGCAGCAAAAAGCGCGTTTCCCAAAAACGAAATTGTTCCGACTGGAAGATCAGTTTGGTGGTTGGTCACAAGTGATGAAAACCCACTTCAATACAGATGGCACACTGGATCAATTGCTGGCGGAAGGGCATAAGTAATGTTTGCGGTATCCAGTAAGCGAATATTGCCTGGTTTTGGGCTGAGTTTAGGTAGCAGCTTGTTCTATACCTGCTTGATTTTATTATTGCCCCTGAGTGCATTGGTTGTGCAGCTTTCCAGTATGACCTGGGAACAGTATTGGCAGGTTATTGCTAATCCTCAGGTAGTGGCGGCTTACAAAGTGACATTACTGGCGGCAGCGGTTGCCAGTTTATTCAATGCGGTGTTCGGTATGCTGATGGCATGGGTCTTAACCCGCTATCGTTTCCCTGGCCGGAGCTTACTGGATGGCTTGATGGATCTCCCCTTTGCGTTGCCTACCGCAGTAGCTGGGTTGACACTGGCAACGCTGTTCTCTGCTACAGGTTGGTATGGTTCACTTCTTGGGCACTTTGATATGAAAGTGGTGAATACCTGGTTGGGCATTGCGGTGGCAATGGCGTTTACCAGTCTGCCATTTGTGGTGCGAACTATTCAGCCGGTACTTGAAGAGTTAGGGCCGGAGTATGAAGAAGCCGCTCAAACATTAGGCGCTAGCCGCTGGCAAACTTTCTGGCGTGTAATCATGCCTGAATTATCTCCGGCTTTAATTGCTGGTGCTGCACTCTCTTTTACCCGCAGCCTGGGGGAGTTTGGTGCCGTGATTTTTATTGCAGGTAACATCGCATGGCAGACAGAAGTGGTATCACTGATGATTTTCATTCGCTTGCAGGAGTTTGATTACCCAGCTGCCAGTGCCATTGCATCGGTCATATTGGCGATATCCCTGATATTACTGTTTAGTATTAATACCTTGCAAAGCCGCTTTGGTAAGCGGATTGGAGGGCGCTAATGGCAGAATTATCGCAATTTTCTGTTGCGCAACGACCGCCTGTCAATTGGGGGAAATGGGGGCTTATCACAACAGGAGTCCTGTTTTCAGTCTTGCTGTTAGTGATCCCAATTGTATGGATCTTTATGACCGCCTTTTCCAAAGGAATTGGGGTGGTCACTCAGAATCTTTTAGATCCTGACATGTTACATGCCATCTGGTTAACGGTACTGATTGCATTGATCACCGTTCCGGTAAACCTGATTTTTGGTGTGATGATTGCCTGGTTGGTGACACGTTTTCAGTTTCCGGGACGGCAATGTTTGCTGACGTTAATCGATATCCCGTTTGCTGTGTCGCCGGTTGTGGCGGGTTTGCTCTATCTGCTGTTTTATGGTTCGAATGGCTGGGCAGGAAATTTGCTGGAACCTTATGATATTCAACTGATGTTTTCCTGGCCGGGCATGGTGTTAGTCACGGTGTTTGTGACTTGCCCGTTTGTTGTCCGGGAGCTGGTGCCGATGATGCTTAGTCAGGGAAGCCAAGAAGATGAAGCGGCAATATTGTTGGGGGCGTCTGGTTGGAAAATGTTTTGGCGGGTGACATTACCCAATATCCGCTGGGCGTTATTATATGGTGTGGTTTTGACCAATGCCCGGGCAATTGGTGAATTTGGTGCTGTGTCAGTGGTATCCGGTGCGATTCGTGGTGAAACTTATACATTGCCGTTGCAGGTTGAATTATTGCATCAAGATTACAATACCGTAGGGGCATTTACTGCGGCGGCGTTACTGGCGTTGATGGCAATGATCACATTGGTTGTTAAAAGTGCTTTGCAGTGGCGGTTAAGTCGCCAGCATAGTTAAGGTAGGAGCACAATATGAGTATTGAAATTAATAATATCAGTAAATATTTTGGTCGGACTCAGGTTCTGAGCGATATCACTTTGAATATTTTTTCTGGGGAAATGGTCGCTCTGCTTGGCCCGTCAGGCTCTGGTAAAACAACATTGTTAAGGATTATTGCTGGTCTGGAACAACAGACTGCGGGGAAGCTGAGTTTCCACGGTCAGGATGTGAGTCGCGTACATGCCAAAGATCGTCAGGTTGGGTTTGTCTTTCAGCATTATGCGTTGTTCCGGCATATGACCGTATTCGATAACGTTGCTTTCGGATTGACCGTTCTGCCACGGCGTAAGCGTCCTGATATGGCGGCTATTCGCCGTAAAGTTATGGCGTTGCTGGAAATGGTGCAATTGACTCATCTTGCTGAACGCTATCCGTCACAGCTTTCGGGTGGGCAAAAACAGCGGGTAGCGCTGGCGAGGGCATTGGCTGTTGAACCACAAATTCTGTTACTGGATGAGCCATTTGGTGCACTGGATGCTCAGGTAAGGATGGAACTACGCCGCTGGTTACGCAGGCTTCATGAAGAACTGAAATTTACCAGTGTCTTTGTGACTCATGATCAGGAAGAAGCGATGGAAGTGGCTGATCGGGTTGTTGTTATGAGCCAGGGGAATATTGAACAGGTAGGCACGCCACAAGAGGTATGGCGTTATCCGGCCAGCCGTTTTGTGATGGAATTCCTTGGTGAGGTTAACCATCTTCGTGGTGAGATTAAAGGATCCCAGCTTTTGATTGGCGGGCAACATCTGCCTCTTAAGGTAACACCAATCCATCAGGGGAATGTTGATGTATTCCTGCGACCGTGGGAGGTCATGATTAATTCGCAACCTACACCATCCAGTCCACTGCCTGTACAGGTGACTGAGGTTAGTCCTCGTGGGCATTTCTGGCAGCTTTCCGTCCAGCCACTGGGCTGGCATCAAGAGCCAGTTGCTATTGTTTGGTTTGATGAAACGTCAGTACCGACAAGAGGCAGCCGTTATTTTATTGGTGGTACTGAAGCCCGTTTATATGCGGGTGATAAACAACTGCAAACCCTTAGTTTAGCTCAGACCGCCTGACAATGATTTAAAATTTTGGTTGGTACCGATTTGCTCATCTTCTTACCGTCTGGAGATGGGCATTTTTTATTTAAAGTCTTGCGATATATTTCTGAATATGGTTATTTCGCTGTTCTATTAAATAAAAATAGGTAATAGCTGTGGCAAGCTTGGAACATTTTATAGGCAACACTCCGCTGGTAAAACTACAACGAATGACCGATAAGCTGGGTGTGGAAATATGGGTAAAACTTGAAGGTAATAATCCGGCAGGTTCAATAAAAGACAGGACAGCGCTGTCAATGATTCAGCAGGCTGAATTGCGGGGTGAAATTTTTCCCGGTGACGTATTGATTGAAGCCACCAGCGGAAATACCGGTATTGCGTTGGCAATGATTGCCGCAGTAAAAGGTTATCACCTTAAATTACTGATGCCTGATAATATGAGCCTTGAACGTCAGGCTTCTATGCGCGCTTATGGCGCGGAGCTTATTTTGGTGAGTAGAAACGTGGGTATGGAAGGCGCACGTGATTTAGCTCAACAAATGGCGCGTAATGGTGAAGGTAAAGTTCTTGATCAATTCAATAACCCGGATAACCCCTTAGCTCACTTTACGACGACCGGGCCGGAAATTTGGCAGCAAACACAAGGACGCATTACGCATTTTATTTCCAGTATGGGAACGACGGGAACAATTACTGGTGTTAGCCGCTATTTAAAAAGCCAGAATAACGGTGTTCAGGTTATTGGTTTACAACCAGCTGAGAACAGCCATATTCCAGGTATTCGCCGTTGGTCGCCAGCTTATCTGCCCGGCATTTTTCGAAAGGAACTGGTGGATCAAGTGTTGGATATCAAGCAGGAAGACGCTGAAAAAACTATGCGTTTGTTAGCTCACAAAGAGGGGATTTTTTGTGGGGTTAGTTCCGGTGGCGCTGTTGCCGGAGCATTAAGCGTTGCGGCACAGAATCCGGGTTCTGTCATTGTTGCAATTATCTGTGATCGGGGTGACAGATATCTTTCTACGGGGGTATTTAATTAATCTGATTATCAATGCCAGCCAGTATTGTAATGAAGGGCAGATATCAAAAGCAGTCATTTAGAGTGAGTAGAACAAAGTAGCGGTAAGTTCTGCTCACACTACCCGATTTCTGAATGTAAAGGTGATGTAAATCGAATACCGGAATAAAATAAAAAAACAGCCGGTATTGTCGGCCGTTTTTTTAATACAAAAAGGGTATTGTGGTAGTTAAAATATGGCTACTTTTTGATACGCATAATGGGCGTTTCACCAACAGTGACAGAACCACTCAGTTTGGACAATTCTTTAATTTCATCCATATTGGAAATAACAACAGGTGTCAGTATTGATTTCGCTCTTTCTTCAAGGAATTGAAGATCAAACTCCAAAACTAAATCACCTTTCTGTACACGCTGACCTTCTTCAGCAATGCGCTTAAAGCCTTCTCCTTTAAGCTCAACCGTATCAATACCAAAGTGGACAAATAGCTCAATACCGCTGTCCGATTCGATAGAAAACGCATGGTTGGTTTCAAATATTTTACCGATCGTCCCATCAACTGGTGCAACTATCTTACTGCCGGTAGGTTTTATAGCGATACCATCGCCAACAATTTTTTCGGCGAAAACAACATCTGGAACATCTTCAATATTGACAATCTCACCAGATAAGGGTGCGATAATTTCAATAGTGCCGCTGTTTTTTTTATCATCTGAAACCAGAGATTTCAGTTTATCAAACAGACCCATGAATCTTCTCCTAATTGTTTATACTGGACCGCGTTTTAACCGATATTGTTAGCACAGTGTTTTTTCTTTGATAAATGTATCAACCAACTCCATCACCCCCTGAGCGGTAGACTGAGAAAGGGATTGCTCAGCCAGCGCTTTTGCATCTTCGTAACGCGTATTACGAATGATTTTCTTGATGCGGGGAATAGAAATCGCACTCATACTAAACTCATCCAGCCCCATACCTAATAACAACAGTGTAGCACGTTCATCACCTGCAAGCTCGCCACACATCCCCGTCCATTTACCTTCAGCGTGTGAAGCGTCAATGGTTTGCTTAATCAGGCTCAACACTGCTGGTAGCATCGGGTTATAAAGATGAGAAATCAATTCGTTACCGCGGTCTACAGCAAGAGTATACTGAGTTAGATCGTTTGTCCCAATACTGAAAAAATCAACTTCTTTTGCCAAGTGACGAGCAATGACTGCTGAAGCGGGTGTTTCTATCATCACACCTACTTCAATTGCTTCATCGAATTTTTTACCTTCTTCGCGAAGTTGGCCCTTCAGCAATTCAAGTTCTGCTTTCAGTTGTAGTACTTCCTCAACAGAAATAATCATTGGAAACATAATACGTAATTTACCAAAAGCAGATGCACGTAAAATAGCACGTAACTGAGAATGTAAGATCTCTTTTCGATCAAGGCAAATACGAATTGCACGCCAACCAAGGAATGGATTCTCTTCTTTCGGTAGATTCATATAGGGCAGATTTTTATCACCGCCGATATCCATCGTACGTATAATAACCGCCTGGCTGCCCATTGCTTCAGCAACGGCTTTATAAGCCTGGAATTGCTCTTCCTCTGTTGGCAGTGTATCACGATCCATAAATAGAAATTCTGTACGGTATAAACCGACACCCTCGGCACCATTGCGTTCAGCACCAGTAACATCCCGGACGGTACCGATGTTGGCACAGACTTCAACCTGATGACCATCAAGAGTCATTGCAGGCAAATCTTTCAGTTTTGCAAGTTCAGCTTTTTCTGCCAGATATTCGTTCTTGGTTTTTTTTAGCTGTTCAATTTTTGTATCAGATGGATTGATATAAATATGGTTATTTACCGCGTCCAGGATCAGGTAATCACCGTTTTGGATTACGGCTGTCGAATTAGTGGTACCGACGATCGCTGGAAGTTCAAGAGAACGGGCCATGATTGAGGTATGGGAAGTACGGCCACCTAAATCAGTAATGAAACCAAGAATTTTTTCCAGATTGAGTTGCGCTGTTTCAGATGGGGTCAAATCGTTGGCGATCAGAATAACTTCTTCTGAAATTGAGCCCAGATCGACAATGGACATACCCAGAATGTTTTTCAGCAAGCGTTTACCGATATCACGCACGTCGGGGGCACGTTCTTTCAGGTATTCATCATCCAATTTTTCGAGGGCTTGGGCCTGAGTCTCAATCACGGAATAAACTGCGGCATCCGCAGCTTTGAAATCGTTTTTAATTAACGAAATAATTTCTTGCTCAAGTTCTTCATCTTCCAACAGCATGATATGTCCTTCGAAGATTTCAGCTTTTTCTTTTCCGAGGTTTTTTGCTGCTATATTTTTGATTATTTCTAACTGAGATGAGGCTTTTTCACGACCTTGCTTGAAATAGGAAATTTCCTGTTCGACTTGTTCTTGACTGATTTTTTTCTGATTGATAATAATTGGATCTTCTTTCAGTAATAATGCCTTACCGAAAGCAATGCCTGGTGATACTAATATGCCTGAAATCATGATGTTACCTAACTACTAATAATTATTCTTTAAAGAGCCAGCCCGCAGATAGTTTGCTGTTTTAGGAAATGCATTTAAACTGACATCCCCGGATAAGAATGTCTCCGGGGATGAGGAACGGCTAAGTGAATATCAGTTTATTCACAATCTCTGAATCTTGACTGGCGTTGTGATCAACGGGAGATTATTCCAATTCTGCCATCAATTTAACCAGATGTTCAATTGCTGTTTGCTCATCTTCGCCTTCAGCCGAGATAGTCACAACAGTTCCTTGAGTGAGTCCTAACGTTTGTAGCTTAAACAAGCTTTTCGCACTGGCCGTTTTGCCACCGGACGTCAGTGTAATGTCGGAGGAGAAACTTTTTGCTTCTTTAACAAACTGGGCTGCGGGGCGGGTGTGTAGGCCATTTGGCGCAGTAATAGTGACTTCTTGTTGGAACATGATGTTTCCTCAATAACTTAGATTTTTGCTATGTAAGTTAAAAAATTGTAGTAAACAAATCTTAACTTGAGTATTCATTAACTGCCTATCCCAGTAGAGCGATTTTATTTGCCTAAAGTGCGAGCTCGACAATGTTCTGTATTCACTGCCCTTTCACAAGAACGGCCCGCATCAATTGAACCTACTGGGATAGATTCTAAGATTGATAATGTAATAAAAGATTTTATCGATTATCAAAAAAATTATTCTTCTCGATGCTTCTGATTGATAGTTTGAAGTAAAGATAGATCGCAGGACTACTTAACCGAAACTACTACTTCTGTTAATTAATTTCGAGCATCGAAATAATTATTATTGGTTAAATACTAAACCCAATGTAAGAAATCATCTGGTAAAGTGTAAAAGTTTGATCTACTGCACAGAAAAAGCACCCTTTAGGTGCTTTTTTATCAATAAAACTAAGTAACCTACTTAAATACTTTTATTCATCAGATAAGTCAGCAAACAATGCACTGCTCAAATAACGTTCACCTGATGAAGCCAGAACGACGACGATATTTTTATCTTTATACTCCGATTCCTGAGAAAGTTTCACCGCAGCAGCAACGGTGGCACCGGAGGAGATACCCGCCAGAATGCCTTCTTTCACCATAATTTCACGCGCGGTTTTAATTGCCTCGTCATTACTGATTTTAAAAACACGATCAACCAGTTTCAGATCAAGGTTATCTGGAATAAAACCCGCACCAATGCCTTGAATCTTATGTGGGCCGGGTTTCACTTCTTCACCGGCCAGAGTCTGGCTGATTACCGGTGAGTCTTCGGGTTCTACTGCAACCACAGTGATGTTTTTACCTTTGGTGTTTTTCAGGTACCGGGCAACGCCTGTTAGTGTACCGCCAGTACCTACGCCGGTAACAAATGCGTCTACTTCACCATCGGTATCTTCCCAGATTTCCGGGCCAGTGGTTTTTTCGTGGATTTCCGGGTTTGCCGGATTGCTGAACTGTTGCAGGATGATATAGCGATCGGGGTCACTGGCCTGAATTTCATTGGCTTTCTCAATGGCTCCTTTCATACCTTTAGCGCCTTCAGTTAGCACGAGATTTGCCCCCAGTGCTTTTAGCAGTTTGCGACGCTCAATACTCATCGTTTCTGGCATAGTCAGCGTTAATTTATAGCCACGGGATGCTGCAACGTAAGCAAGAGCAATCCCGGTATTACCACTGGTTGGCTCTACCAACTCTTTTCCTGGCTGTAGGATACCGCGTTTTTCAGCATCCCAAATCATGTTAGAACCAATGCGGCATTTTACACTAAAGCTTGGGTTACGAGACTCTACTTTTGCTAGAATACGTCCATTGCCAAAGTGTTTTAAGCGAATTAACGGGGTACGGCCAATTGTTAAAGAATTGTCTTCGTAAATTTTACTCATACTCGTCTTTCAACTCCCTTTAGTGATATCTGGTCAACGATACGCCAACAATCAGGTTATGGAAATATAGTTTGAATATATTCTTATCGTCTTAAAGAATAACATTTGAGTGAATTTATTTTATAAGATGAAACCCATGTTGATCCCGATAGCGATCTACCCACATTGCAGTAGCAGCGCATACTGCGATAGGCATAATCACCAAATTGACAATAGGTATCATTGTTAAAATACTCACCAGCGCACCAAATTGCAGGTTATTCATTTTGTTTTGACGAAGGGCGCTACGCATTGTTGGAAAACTGACTTTGTGGTTATCAAATGGATAATCACAGTATTGAATCGATAGCATCCAGGCACTGAAAATAAACCAGAGCACAGGTGCGACAGTTTGCCCGATAACAGGAATAAAATAGAGAAGCAGTAAAACCAGGGCGCGTGGAATATAGTAGAGCAGTTTTACCAATTCTCGTTTCAGGATGCGTGGAACATCTTTCACCAGTTCCTTAACCCCGGTATCCGGCGCAGAGGTTCCCGTTAAATCAGCTTCCAGTTTTTCCGCCAGTAATCCATTGAACGGAGCGGCTATGAAGTTCGCTATCGTGCTGAATAAATAAGTAAAAATCAGCAAAATAGAAATCATTGCGAGTGGCCATAGAATGTAACTAAGCCATTGCATCCAATCTGGTACTTTGTTCAATATCAAGGAGATCCAGTTTTCCAGTTGCTGGTAGAGCCACCAAAATGAACCACCGAGTAACAAAATATTTGCCAATAAGGGCAATAGAACAAATCTTTTAATACCTGGGCGAGTAATTAATCTGCAACCTTGCACCAAATACTGAAAGCCGCTCAAATTTTTTGGTGATTTTGTCAAATTAAGCATACTTCCTATTCTCTCCTGTATGATTGAAACGTTATCATATAGGCAGGATTTTCGACTGGCTAGTCTTGTTCTGTATGAAAAAAAAGCAAAAAGTGCTTGTCAGGCATATTTATGATAAGAAAAGTGTGTATAAGCTTGCACTTGTGTTATTTGACAAATACAGTTAATACAGAAAATGTTCCGCCGTGGTGGCATATTAATTAAACAACAGAGATAGCAATGATGCAGGATTTGCGTCTGATATTAATCATTGTTGGTGCGATAGCAATAATAGCTTTGCTGTTACATGGGTTGTGGACCAGCCGTAAAGAGCGTTCTTCGCTTTTTCGTGATCGCCCAGTTAAACGTCATAAACATGATCGTCAGGAGAGTTTCGTCGATGACAGTGATAATGAGGCGTTTGACAATCAACAAAAGACTTACACCCATAAGCAGGTAAAACCTCATCAGGAATATAAAGCTGAACCGGCTATTGAGCGCGGTCAGCCGAAGTTGACTGAAATGGATGTTGCAACGCTTGAGGAAAGTAGTGATCCGTTGCTGACGGGCCATCAGCCTGAGACCACAACCAGAAAAGCAGTAACAGAAATAGAAGAGCAGGAACCCCAGCTTGGTTTGTTTGAATCCGAAGGACAGGATGAGCCTGAGAAAAATAGGCCTCAGACGGAAGAAAAGTCTCAGAATATGGCAAAAGAGGGGGATGGTGAGAAGGAAGTGCAGGCCAAAGCAGCAAAAGAAATCGTTTTGGTTCTTCATGTGGCAGCACACCACGGTCAGGCACTGAATGGTGAGCTCTTGCTGCAAAGTATCCTGCAATCTGGCTTCCAATTTGGAGAAATGCAGATTTTCCACCGCCATTTGAATCCATCAGGCAGCGGCCCGGTATTATTCAGCCTTGCCAATATGGTGAAGCCGGGTTCATTTAATCTTGAAACAATGGCTGATTTTACCACTCCAGGGATCTCCATGTTTATGATGGTACCTTCTTATGGAGACGCTAATCAGAATTTTAAGCTGATGTTGCAAGCGGCTCAACGCATTGCTTCTGATGTTGGGGGAGTGGTGCTTGATGATGAGCGTAAAATGCTGACACCGCAAAAAATCGAATTGTATAAAGCGCGCATTCGCAGCACACTTGATGTTCAGGTATAATCAATTCATCGAATGTTCAAGCCTCCGCCAGCCGGGGGCTTTTTATCGCTGGTTATAAGTCATGAAATCAACAGCTCAACAAATAGAAAATCTCAGAATAACACTGCGTCATCATGAATATCTGTATCACATCATGGATGCCCCAGAGATCCCTGATGCAGAATATGATCGGCTAATGCAGGAATTAAAGACTCTTGAGGAACAATACCCGGAGCTGATTACATCTGATTCACCGACACAGCGGGTTGGAGCTGTTCCCCTGACTGCTTTTAAGCAAGTCCGCCATGAAATTCCTATGCTATCACTGGATAACGTATTCGATGAAGAGAGTTATTTGGCGTTTGATAAGCGAGTGCGTGACCGCCTGAAAGATGATCAGGATTTAGTGGTGTGCTGTGAGCTGAAACTGGATGGTCTGGCTGTCAGTCTGTTATATGAAAATGGTGAATTGGTTCAGGCGGCAACCCGTGGTGATGGTACAACAGGGGAAAACATTACCTCAAATGTACGGACTATCTACGCAATTCCACTGCGCCTGATCGGAGAGAATATTCCTGCTCGTGTTGAAATTCGTGGTGAAGTTTTTATACCCCAAAAAGGGTTTGAGAAGCTCAATGAGGAAGCACGCCGCACTGGTGCAAAAGTATTTGCCAATCCACGTAATGCAGCGGCTGGTTCTCTGCGTCAACTTGATCCCCGTATTACCGCTAAACGGCCACTGACCTTCTTTTGTCATGGTGTTGGTGTACTGGAAGGGGGAGAACTGCCGGCCAGTCACTACGAGCGATTGATACAGTTTAAGAAATGGGGATTGCCGGTCAGCGATAAAATTAAAGTTTGTACTGATAGTCAACAGGTTATTGATTTTTATCACGATATTGAAAACCAGCGTTCAACATTAGGGTTTGATATTGATGGTGTTGTTATCAAAGTGAATTCGCTGGAATTACAGAAAACGTTAGGCTTTGTCGCCCGCGCGCCACGCTGGGCAACAGCATTCAAATTTCCTGCTCAGGAGCAGATGACGATTGTTCGCGATGTTGAATTTCAGGTTGGTCGTACTGGTGCTATCACACCGGTAGCGCGTCTGGAGCCGGTGCAGGTCTCTGGTGTAACTGTTAGTAATGCAACATTGCACAATGCGGATGAGATTGAACGTTTAGGTTTGCGTATTGGCGATACTGTTGTTATCCGTCGTGCTGGTGATGTTATTCCAAAGGTCGTGGGTGTTGTGGAGGACAGAAGGCCACAGGACAGTGATGAAGTTGTTTTTCCTGAACATTGTCCGGTATGTGGGGCGGATGTCGAGCGGATTGAAGGAGAGGCTGTTGCGCGCTGTACTGGTGGTTTAGTCTGTGGTGCTCAACGTAAAGAAGCACTGAGACACTTTGTTTCCCGGCGGGCGATGGATGTTGACGGTATGGGAGAAAAGATTATCGATCAACTGGTGGATAAAGAGTATGTCGAAACCCCGGCAGATCTTTTCAGGCTTACTGCGGGTAAATTGACTGGGCTTGATCGTATGGGGCCGAAATCCGCGCAAAATGTGGTAGATGCGTTGGAAAAAGCGAAAAAAACTACGTTTGCGCGTTTCCTTTATGCGTTGGGGATCCGTGAAGTTGGGGAAACAACCGCTGCTAATCTGGCTGCTCACTTTGGCTGCATGGATAAATTACGTGCCGCTGATGAAGACGCTCTAAAAGAGGTCCAGGATGTTGGTGAAGTAGTGGCAAAACACGTGGTTAACTTCTTCAGTGAACCTCATAATCAAAAAGTTATCGATGATCTGATTGATAATACCGGTATCAACTGGGAACAAGTTGTCGTCACAAAGGCTGAGAAGATTGACAGCCCATTCGCAGGCAAAACAATTGTGCTTACTGGCTCATTACATCAGTTATCCAGAGATGAAGCCAAAGATAAACTTATTGCGCTTGGGGCAAAAGTGACAGGCAGTGTTTCTAAGAAAACAGATTTGGTGATTGCGGGTGAAGCCGCTGGTTCGAAACTGGTTAAAGCTAATGAGTTAAATATTCCAATTATTGATGAAGAAGAAATGATCCGTTTATTGGGCGAATAGCTTTTTGTTTGCATTTTGGGTACTGATTATTGAGGAGTTTCTCAATAATCAGTCATATTTGATAATATGTTTTTGAATTTGGTTTTATACGATTCAGCTAAAAATGTGATCAAATCCATTAAATAAAGATTTAGAGAAAGAACTATTTCAGTCTAATGTGACATCTATCCCATTTAATCGCCTTTTATCACATAGAATGCATTTATATTCTGTTGTGTTTGGAGTGTAATATGTCTCAAATCCTGCACTTCCTTTTGGCTCTGATTGTCATTGGCAGCCTTGCTATTCTGGCGAGCAGTAACCGTAAAGGTATTCGTCCTCGTTATATTATTCAGTTGCTTGTTATTGAACTTGTCCTGGCGTGGTTTTTCCTGAATTCGGGTGTTGGTCAGGAATTTGTTATGGGATTTGCCGGCTTGTTTGAGCATTTACTGAAATTTGCGGGGGAAGGGACGGAATTCATTTTTGGCGGCATGATGGGAGCAAAACTGGCATTCTTCTTTCTGAATGTATTGTGTCCGATTATCTTTATTTCCGCACTGATTGGTATTTTGCAGCATATCAAAGTATTGCCAATCGTCATCCGGGTTATTGGTACTCTGCTGTCTAAGGTCAACGGCATGGGGAAATTGGAATCATTCAATGCAGTCAGTTCTTTGATACTGGGTCAGTCTGAAAACTTTATCGCTTATAAAGATGTGCTGGGAAAAATGTCTGAGCGCCGAATGTACACGATGGCCGCAACTGCAATGTCAACAGTTTCCATGTCGATCGTCGGTGCTTACATGACCATTTTGGCGCCTAAATATGTTGTGGCGGCATTGGTGCTCAATATGTTCAGTACCTTTATCATCCTGTCACTGATTAATCCATATGCTGTTGACAGCGAAGAAGACATTCAGATGAGCAATCTTCACGAAGGCCAAAGTTTCTTCGAAATGTTGGGTGAATATATTCTGGCTGGTTTTAAAGTCGCCCTGATTGTTGCTGCTATGCTGATTGGTTTCATTGCCCTGATTGCGGCTATTAATGCGCTGTTTAGCCTAATTTTTGATAAGAGCTTCCAGGAAATGCTGGGCTATGTGTTCTATCCATTTGCTTGGGTAATTGGCATTCCTGCTGATGAAGCGTTGCAGGTTGGTAGTATTATGGCAACCAAATTGGTTTCTAACGAATTTGTTGCGATGCATAGCTTGCAATCAATGGCGACAGAACTTTCTCCGCGTTCACAAGGTATTTTGTCAGTATTTCTGGTTTCTTTTGCTAATTTCTCTTCAATTGGAATTGTTGCTGGTGCGATTAAGGGCTTGAATGAGAAACAGGGTAACGTCGTTTCCCGTTTTGGCTTGAAGCTACTGTTTGGTTCAACCCTTGTCAGTTTCTTGTCTGCGGCTATTGCAGGCTTGGTGCTGTAAAAAGATAAAGTGTTATAGTGGAATATTGCATCATGGATGATACAGCTTTCTGCTTTCCTTTAGTCTATTTTTCCCATACTCCGTAAACTGGAGTTATCCTTTTTAATCAATATAAATGCACATTATGGAAAAAGAAAACCTGATAGAAATTGCTAATACTGTTATGCCATTCGGTAAATACAAGGGGCGTATGCTGATTGACTTACCAGAAGAGTATTTATTGTGGTTCGCTCGTAAAGGGGAATTTCCACAAGGTAAATTGGGCATGCTGATGGAGATGACTTTAGCAATAAAAATAGAAGGATTGGATTCGTTGGTGAAACCATTGAAGAAGAATTAGCAGGGATGGACGCTATCACAATATATAGTCAAAAGGCCCTGAAAGCGTGGCTTTCAGGGCCTGATAATTTTGGTGGAGCTAAGCGGGATCGAACCGCTGACCTCTTGCATGCCATGCAAGCGCTCTCCCAGCTGAGCTATAGCCCCACGAGTGTGGCTTTTCCTAATTTTATTGCCAAACACTTTACTCTGGTAAAAGTATTTGGTGGAGCTAAGCGGGATCGAACCGCTGACCTCTTGCATGCCATGCAAGCGCTCTCCCAGCTGAGCTATAGCCCCAATCAAAATTGGTGGAACGGGGCGCATAATATGAAACCTTGCAAATACTGTCAACGGCTAACTTATCATTATCAGAGCAAGCGTTGAAAAAGCCATCAGTTCTGTGATGGATCGACAAAATAAAGGCTGAACAATGGGTTGAAATGAGATAGAAAGCGTTTAGAGAAGTTACAACACGGTATTCATTAAATGAGATTTTTTTGAAAATAGAAGGCACCACATTGAATCGGTGATGCCTTTGTCGCATTAATTACTGCTGAGTTTCACGTTGAGCAATAAATGCCAGAGCCTGATTGATACGGGCCAGAGTACGGGTTTGCCCGATAGCATGAATAGTCACATCTACTCCTGGAGATTGACCTGCTCCAGTAGCAGCAACACGCAGTGGCATACCGACTTTACCCATACCAACTTCTAGCTCATCAGCTGTAGATTGAATAGCATGATGAACATTTTCAGGTGTCCAATCAGTAATTGAAGCCAGCTTTGTACGAACAACTTCAAGAGGCTGACGGGCAACTGGACGTAAATGTTTCTTTGCTGCATCTGCATCAAACTCAGCAAAATCCTCATAGAAGTAGCGGCAGGACTCGGCCATTTCTTTCAGCGTCTTGCAGCGTTCACCCAGTAATTTAATCAGATCGGCCAATTGTGGCCCATTACGGGTATCAATGCCTTGTTGCTCAATGTGCCATGCCAGATGAACGGACACTTTCTCTGGAGGCAGGGTATTAATATAGTGATGGTTCAGCCATTGTAGTTTTTCTGTATTGAATGCACTGGCAGATTTATTGATAGCATCCAGGCCGAAGAATTCAGTCATCTCTTCAACACTGAAAATTTCCTGATCACCATGTGACCAACCCAGACGAACCAGATAATTCAACAGTGCTTCTGGCAGATAACCATCATCACGGTATTGCATAACACTCACTGCACCGTGACGTTTAGACAGTTTTTTACCATCATCACCCAAGATCATCGAAACGTGTGCATATTCTGGAACTGGGGCACCCAGTGCTTTCAGAATATTAATTTGACGTGGTGTATTATTGATATGGTCTTCACCGCGAATGACATGGGTGATTTCCATATCCCAGTCATCAATGACAACACAGAAGTTATAGGTTGGAGAGCCATCGGTACGGCGGATAATCAGATCATCAAGTTCCTGATTACTGAATTCAATTGGGCCACGGATACTATCATTAAAAATAACAGAACCTTCTTGTGGATTGCGGAAACGGACAACATGGGGTTGATCCGGATTATGCTGACATTGATTATCACGGCAACGGCCGTCATAACGAGGCTTCTCACCCTTTGCCATTTGAGTTTCACGCAATTCTTCCAGACGTTCTTTAGAACAATAGCAATGATAAGCAGTCCCTTGCTCCAGCATTTGATCAATAGCCTGATTATAGCGATCAAAACGTTTAGTCTGATAATAAGGACCTTCATCCCAATTCAGATTTAACCAGTTCATACCGTCCATAATGGCATCAATGGCTTCCTGAGTTGAGCGTTCAAGGTCAGTATCTTCAATACGCAATACAAATTCGCCTTTGTTATGGCGGCTATATAACCAGGAATAAAGTGCGGTACGTGCACCGCCAACATGGAGATAGCCAGTTGGGCTTGGTGCAAAACGGGTTTTAATTTTACTCATTGGGGATTGCCTTAATTACGTTTCACTTTTCAATGAACGTTATTGGTGATTTAAAGTAATAAAAGTGGGGGTTATTTTATCACTGGACTTTAATTCCTCAATGCTGTTAGCGGGATGTTATTGAGAAAAGTCAGCATATCTGCTTAAACCGTACCCTGAGTGATGATAATTATCTCACCTTTGTTTAATTTTGAGACGAACGATATTTTTCCCTAGAAAAAGCGTTGACTCATCCTGAACTATCCCTATAATGCGACTCCATCACGACGGGGCGATTAGCTCAGTTGGTAGAGCATCTCCCTTACAAGGAGGGGGTCATCAGTTCGAATCTGGTATCGCCCACCACTCGTTGTGATAAAAATGAATTTATGATTGGGCGATTAGCTCAGTTGGTAGAGCATCTCCCTTACAAGGAGGGGGTCATCAGTTCGAATCTGGTATCGCCCACCAATCATAAATTCAGTGGTATAGACGCAGTGATAGTCATCATGAAGTGGGCGATTAGCTCAGTTGGTAGAGCATCTCCCTTACAAGGAGGGGGTCATCAGTTCGAATCTGGTATCGCCCACCACTTCATTAGATTATTTCAGCAGTATCGCACCGTTTTTGGAATGGGTCGTTAGCTCAGTCGGTAGAGCAGTTGACTTTTAATCAATTGGTCGCAGGTTCGAATCCTGCACGACCCACCATTCAAAAAGACGTAGTTAGAGTAGTTCTCCTATAGATGGGTCGTTAGCTCAGTCGGTAGAGCAGTTGACTTTTAATCAATTGGTCGCAGGTTCGAATCCTGCACGACCCACCATCTTAAAGCTTCATCCAAAAACGAATTCCTAGATATATTATTAGCTCAGTCGGTAGAGCTGTAGACTTTTAGTCAATTAGTTGCAAGGTTCTAGCCTGGCAAATCATCTTTAGTATGTGATATCCCGATGGTACAAGCTATTCGTGCCCAAACTCCCTATACCAATAATGTCAGATGAGATAAGCTTTACATAATTATTGTACTAGCTAATTATTAGGATATAAAAATGAATCTCTACGGACTAGTGGCTGATATTGGTGGTACGAATGCCAGATTAGCACTTTGCAATTTGAAAGATGGGGCTCTTGACCAGATTAAAACATATAGTGCAAAACAATACGCTGGGTTGGAGTCTATTATCAGCGACTATTTGGCGGAGCAAAAAGTAATAATAACTTATGCTTGTATCGCTATTGCCTGCCCGATAAAGGGTGATTGGGTGGAAATGACTAACCACCAATGGGCATTTTCTATTAGCGAACTGAAACAGGCACTTGGGCTAGAAAAATTAGAGGTTATTAATGACTTCACTGCCGTATCTATGGCTATCCCTATGCTGACAGAAGAACACAAAGTTCAACTGGGAGGGGGAAAAGCAGTTAAAGATAAACCAATTGCTGTTTATGGGGCGGGAACTGGCCTTGGTGTGGCTCATTTAATAAAAGCAGGCAAGCAATGGATAAGTTTACCTGGTGAAGGTGGTCATGTAGATTTTGCAGCGAATAGTGAAGAACAAGATGCAATATTAGCTATTTTACGTCGTAAACTGGGGCATGTTTCGGTAGAAAAAATCTTGTCCGGTAGTGGATTAGTGAATCTCTATCAAGCCATTGCAATTTTGGATCAGAGTCAGCCGGAAGAGTTAGAACCAGAAATAGTGACGCAACGGGCATTGGATGAAAGTTGTCAATATTGTTATCGTGCCCTGACACTATTTTGTGAAATTATGGGGCGATTTGGTGGGAATTTAGCTTTAAATATGGCAACTTTTGGAGGTGTATATATCGCTGGTGGTATAGTGCCGCGGTTTTTTGATTTCTTTAAGCAATCGAATTTCCTTTATGGATTTGAGGATAAAGGGCGCTTTAAAACATTAGTACAACAGATTCCTGTTTATCTGATTACTCATCCGCAACCTGGATTATTAGGCTCAGGGACATATTTACGGCAACAACTCTCATTGATTGATTAAGTTATAAAGACAGATATATACATATTGAAACTAGTGATTGTATATATCTGACTAAAATCCATGAAAATATAAATATATTTGATAGATTCACATAATAAATGCAACAGCGTTAATCCAAAAGGATATGAGATGATATTAAAACATTTAACAGGATTAACCACATGCTTAAATAAACGACTTTATATGGTAGTAAAAAATTTACGAAAAATCAAAGAAAACCATTATAACCCGGTATAAACAATATATACCGGGTTATTAAACCAACATTAAATTATTCTATATTTCTTAATATATCAGTATTACAGTGCCTCCCCATCACAATGCATTGTCAACGCCCTATTCAAAGCCTGAGCTAAAACCGTTTTATTTTCATTATCTTCCAATAAACTAAAATGGTTACCTGGAACGGCAATCAACTGTAGTGAAGAGTCCGATATTATCTGCGTCCAGCCTAGCGACGGTTCTATATTTAACGACTCCGGTTTTTCATCTGTAATGAAAGCAATAGCGGGAGAAGGCTCTACCGCATAAAACTGATGCAGCGTTACCGCTAATGCCTGCGGTTCATACTCTCTGACTATTTGCGCATAACGCGCTATCTGCTCCCAACGTTTGGCAATTAAATCAGGACTCAGATTGGCGGGATATAACGCCAATTCCTGTGCCGCTTCAATAAATTGCACCAAATTCAGCTCATCAATTCGCCGGTACAATGCTGCAACTTCTTCTGAGCGTTCCTCCCCTGACTGCCTGACCAGCTCAGTCAAGAACTGATGTTTGGGTTGCTCAGGTTGCTCCCCGAAATAATGAGGAGCCGGAGTATCAATCAGCCCCAGGAAGTTCACCGTCTCACCGGCATGCAAAAGCCGCTGGACAATGGCGTAAGCCAATATACCGCCAGAAGAGTAACCACTTATCCGGTATGGGCCTGTCGGTTGAACCGCTTTCATCAAGCTGATCATTCTGACCGCCTGCTCTTCCATCGTTGACATCGGTTCTTCACTGATGGATGGCCAAGGCAGCGCATAAATCGGATAACCTGACCGGATATGTTGAGCCAGCCCAAAGACATAGGAATAGTCACTCATCCCACTGGGCACAAAGAACAGTGGCAGACCTGTTCCGGCAGGTCGCACTGTGATGGCAACACATTGCGGCTGAGACAGTAAATCTGAGGTGATTTTCGCTGCCAATTCGGCCAGCACCGGAAATTGGAACAAGGCATTCAATGTGCAAATCAAACCCCGGCCTACGGCAAGATTGGTCATTCGCATGGCGAGCAGTGAGTGCCCCCCCAGCGCGAAGAAATTGTCATGTCGGCTGACCTGCTCAACCCCCAGCAATTCACACCAAATCGCCGCCAATACGGTTTCTGTTTCCCCTTGTGGCGCTGCATAAGCCTGACGGACAAACGCCTCTTCGTCCGGTGCAGGTAATGCCTGACGGTCCAGTTTGCCGTTTGGCGTCAATGGAAAGTCATCCAAACGCACAAAAGCCGACGGCACCATATAGTCAGGTAAAATAGCACTTAAGTGTTCACGCAAACGGGCTGCCAATCCATCACTCTTTTCTGCCTTTTCCACCACTACATAAGCGACCAGATGCTTGTCCTGCCCATCTTCCCGCACCAGTACTGCCGCCTCTTGTACCGCCGGGTGTTCCACCAGCCGGGTTTCAATTTCCCCCAGTTCAATACGGAAGCCGCGGATTTTCACCTGATGGTCATTACGGCCGAGGAATTCCAGGTTACCGTCCGGTAGATAGCGGGCCAAATCCCCCGTGCGATACATCCGCGCACCAGATACCGGACTAAAAGGATCAGGTATAAAACGCTCTGCACTCAATTCCGGCTGGTTAAGATAACCGCGTGCTACACCGACACCACCAATATACATTTCACCAATACAGCCTAATGGCACGGGTTGACCGTCTCTGTCCAACAGGTAGACGCAGGTATTTTTAACCGGCCGGCCAATAGAACTATCATCCACAGGGGATAACACCGCCTTACAGGTTGCAGTCACAGTATTTTCCGTCGGGCCATAAGCATTCAATAATCGGGGTCGATGGGTTTCCTGCGTAAACCAGTCCTGAATAGCGCTCTTTTTCACCTCCTCACCACCAATGATGATGAGCCTGAGGCAATCCGGCAGCGGTGATGGATTGTCTCTGGCAATCAATTCGGACCAAAATAACGCAGGCAGAGATATCACCGTAATCTGGTTTTGCCAGGCTAAAGTAATAAACTCCTGTGCAGAGGCCAGCCAACTGTCATCACGCATCACCAGCGTGGCACCATTACATAATGACGAGAACAGTTCTTCCACTGAAACATCAAAAGCAAAAGAGGCGAATTGCAGCACCCGGTCTTGCGCCGTGACAGCATAGAGATCATTAAAACCCAGATGACGTTGATATACCGACTGATGTTCTACCATCACCCCTTTCGGCTGCCCGGTTGAACCAGAGGTATAGATAACATAAATCAGATGCTGTGGCGTCAACGCAGGAACCTGCGGGTTGCTGTCCGGCTGGTCAGGCAGGGTATTTGGATCAAGTACCGTCAGCCCGGCCAGCGCTTCTTCGCCCAACGCCGCCCGTCCGGTTTCATCAACCAATACCACTGCCGGAGCCGTATCATTCAGAATATACGCCAGGCGTTCTTCCGGATAGGTTGGATCCAGTGGTACATAAGCCCCGCCAGCTTTCAGCACCGCCAGCAGCGCCACCACTATCGCCGGGGAGCGAGCGACGCAAATCGCCACCCGCTGATCCGGTACGACGCCCAGCGCAATCAATTGATGGGCCAGACGGTTGGCGCGGGCATTTAATTCAGCATAACTGAGGATCTGCTGCTGATACACCAGTGCCGTCGCCTGCGGGGTTTGCTCTGCCTGTTGTTCAAACAACTGATGAATGCATAACGCGTCAGGATACGGGGTTTCCGTGGCGTTCCAGGTTTCCAGCAATAATGTACGTTCCGTTTCCGGCAGGATATTCAGTGACCGTACCGGCGTTTCCGGAGCTTGTTCAAGCGCCTCGATCAAACTTTCCAGCGCCTGCTGCATATAACCGCATATCCGGTCCGGATCAAACGGTTGCACCACCAGAGCAGTCAGCCCCAAAGTAGAGCCGTCGTCTTCCACCGACAATCCTAATGGGTAGTTAGTCCGCTCCTGTGTGTCTAGGAATTCAATCCCCTCCATCGTTTCATCCGGAGTCGCTGGCTGATAATTATGTCGATAGTTGAACAAAGTACTAAAAAGTGACGTGCCGCTGGCAACCCCACTGCACCGCTGGGCCAGCGCCAGTGAAGCATGCTCATGCCCCAATAATCCGGCCAGCCGGCTATGAGCTGCCTGTACACTGTCCCGTACCGGGGTATCATCGATATCCAAGCGTAATGGCAGCGTATTGATAAACAACCCCATACCATTGTCGGCACCTTCACCTGCCTGCATCCGCCCAAACAACACGGTACCGAACACCACTTTCTCCTGCCCACTGGTGTGCGACAACACCTGCGCCCAAGCCAGATGACACAACGCCGCCAAACTGATGCCCAAACGCCGGGCCTGACTACGCAAGCGATCATTTAACCCAGTGGTCAGCATCCTATGGGCTTCCGTCATCTGAGATCCATCACGATATACCTCCGTCAGCCCGAACGGCAACGTTGGCTCATCCACCTCCGTCAACATGTCAGTAAAGAAGCGGGTATGGGCGGCTTGACTCACTCCCAGCCGGGCCTCCGCCACCAGATTGCGGAACGGCACCGGGTCAGGCAGATGGCCCTCCTGCCCGGAAAAACAGGCCTGAACCTCACGGTTCATCACTTCCATCGTTTCATGGTCGCCGATCAAGTGATGCTGCAATTCCAGTAAAAACCAGCGACCATCCGTTTCCTGAGCGATAACAACATGCAGGAGCGGAGCCTGACTCAGGTCGAGACGATGGTGACCGGGATCAAAACGCCGGGTTAACTGGTCAATGACCGGACCGTCAGCCGGGTCTAGTGTCAGTTCAGTTACCGGCAAAGTCGCTTGACGCCAAACCACTTGAGCCGGCGCAGATAATCCTTCCCAGATGAAAGCCGTACGCAGGATATCATGGCGATCAATCGCCTGTTGCACCGCCGCCAGATAACGGTCCAGCAGAGCACGGTTAGCAAAGACTACCGGATAGAGCAGCAGGTACGGATCGCCTTCTTTTTCCAACAGATGGTGGAACAGAATACCGTCCTGTAACGGCGACAGCGCATAGATATCCTGAATATTAGCGATCCCGCCCGGCACCTGCCCAACAATGCGATCAATCTCAGGCTGAGTCAGATCAATCAGCGGCAACATCGCCGGCGTAAGTTTCGTTGTCGCTGGCGTAATGATATTGGGCGGTACCCTTATAGCCTGATGCCGCCCCAACGTTTGGGCCAATTCTGACAGCACCGGCAACTGAAACAAATCACGCGCCACCAATGTCAACCCTTGGTGACGCAGACGTTCAATCATCCGCACAGCGAGCAGTGAATGTCCCCCCAACGCAAAGAAACTGTCATGCCGACTTATCTGCTCAATGCCCAGTAACTCACACCAAATGGTCGCCAGAGCGATCTCAACCTCCCCTTGTGGCGCTTGGTAAACCTGACGGGCAAAATCATCCTCCCCCGGTGCCGGTAATGCCCGGCGATCCAACTTGCCATTCGGGGTCTCAGGGAAAGTATCCAGACGTACAAAGACCGCTGGTACCATATAGTCAGGTAAAATTGCGCTCAAATGCTCGCGCAAATGGGCTGCCAATCCCTCCTTTTCCTCCGCTGCCACATAGGCCACCAGCCGTTTACTCTGCCCGTCATCCAGTGCCAACACTGCCGCCTCTTGCACCTCTGGGTGTTCCACCAACCGGGTTTCAATTTCCCCCAGCTCAACCCGAAAACCGCGGATTTTAACCTGCTGATCGTTGCGACCCAGGAATTCCAGATCACCGTCCGGCAAGTAGCGAGCCAAATCCCCGGAACGATACATGTACGCACCGGAGACCGGGCTAAAGGGATCCGGTATAAAACGCTCTGCACTCAATTCTGGCCGGTTCAGATAACCCCGTGCCACCCCGACGCCACCAATATACATTTCACCCACACAGCCTAATGGTACCGGTTGGTTATATTGATCCAGCAGGTAAATACGGGAATTTTTAGCTGGCCGACCAATAGAATGCGTATCGGCTGGGGATAACACCTCTTTATAGGTCACCGTCACGGTATTTTCCGTCGGGCCATAACCGTTCAACAGCCGGGGCCGGTGGCCTTCCTGCCTGAACCAGTCCTGAATAGCACTCTTTTTGACCGCCTCACCGCCAATGATGATGAGCCGGAGGCAATCCGGCAGCGGTAACCCCGTCTCTCTGGCCGCCAGTTCAGACCAGAATAAAGTCGGCAGCGATACCACTGTAATACGATATTGCCGGGTTAAGGCAATAAATTCCGGCATCGAAGCCAGCCAGCTATCATCGCGAAGAACTAACGTCGCGCCATTGCATAATGACGAGAAAAAATCTTCCACTGAAACATCAAACGCAAAAGCGGCAAATTGCAACACCCGGTCTTGCGCGGTGACGGCATAGGTCTCATTAAAACCCAGATACCGTTGATAAATCGCCTGATGCTCTACCATCACCCCTTTCGGCTGCCCGGTTGAGCCGGAGGTGTAAATCACATACGCCAGATGCTGAGGCGTCAACGCCGGGAGCTGCGGGTTGCTGTCCGGCTGGTCAGGCAGAATATTCGGGTCAAGTACTGCCAATCCCGCCAACGCCTCCTCGCCCAGCACCGCCCAGCCGGTGGCATCAGCCAGGACCACTGCCGGAGCCGTATCATTCAGGATATACGCCAGACGTTCCCCCGGGTAGGTTGAATCCAGCGGCACATAAGCGCCACCGGCTTTCAACACGGCTAATAACGCCACCACCATCGCTGGGGAGCGAGCCACGCAAATGGCTACCGGCTGGTCGGGTATGACACCCAACGCAATCAGTTGATGGGCCAGACGATTGGCACGGGCATTTAATTCCTCATAACTGAGCGTCTGCTCTTGATACACCAGTGCCGTCGCCTGTGGAATACGCTCCACCTGTTGCTCAAACAACTGATGAATACATAACGCCTCAGGATAGACGGTTTCCGTGGCATTCCAGGTTTCCAGCAACAGCGTGCGTTCCGTTTCCGGCAGGATATTCAGCGCCCGTACTGGTGTTTCGGGAGCTTGTTCAAGTGTCTCCACCAAACTCTCCAACGCCTGCTGCATATAACCACATATCCTTTCCGGATCAAACGGTTGCACCACATTAGCCGTCAGCCCTAACGTGGTGCCCCCATCCTCCACCGACAGTGCAAATGGATAGTTGGTCTGCTCCTGTTCACCCAGGAATTCAATCCCGGCCATCGTTTCATCCAGTGGATCCGGCTGATAATTATGCCGATAGTTCAACAGGGCACTAAAGAGCGGCGTACCACTGGCAACCCCGCTGCACCGCTGGGCCAGCGCCAGTGACGCATGTTCATGCTCCAGCAACCCGGCCAGTCGCAGATGTACCGCCCGCACGCTGTCCCGTACTGGGGTTTCATCAATATCCAAGCGTAACGGCAGGGTATTAATAAACAGCCCCATGCCACTATCAGCCCCTTCCCCCACCGCCATACGGCCAAACAGCACGGTACCAAACACCACTTTCTCCTGTCCGCTGGTACGCGACAATACCTGCGCCCAAGCCAGATGACACAACGCTGCCAGACTGACACCCAAGCGCCGGGCCAAATTGCGCAGACGGTCATTCAACTCAGTCGTCAGCATCCGATAAGAACCTACCTCTTGAGATCCATCAAGATGCACATCCGCCAACCCAAACGGCAGCGTGGGTTCATCCACCTGCGCCAACATGTCGGTAAAGAAACGGGTATGCGCTTCCTGACTCACCCCCAGCCGGGCCTCCGCTACCAGATTGCGGAATGGAACCGGGTCAGGCAGACGATCCCCCTGTCCGGAAAAATGCGCCTGCACTTCGCGGTTCATCACTTCCATTGTTTCGTGGTCGCCGATTAAGTGATGCAGCAGCTCCAATAAGAACCAGCGTCCATCGGTTTCCCGGGCGATAACAAAACGCAATAGTGGGGCCTGACTCAGGTCAAAACGGTGCTGACTTGGGTCAAAACGCTGGGTTAACTGGTCAATGACCGGGCCGTCAGCCGAGTCCAGCGTCAGTTCAGTCACTGACAACTGAGCCCGGCGCCAAACCACCTGCGCCGGTATTGACAATCCTTCCCAGAGAAAAGAAGTGCGCAGGATGTCATGGCGATCAACCGCCTGTTGCACCGCGTCCAGATAGCGGTCCAACAGAGCACGGTTAGCAAAGGCCACCGGATAGAGCAATAAGTATGGATCGCCTTCCTTTGTCAACAAATGATGGAACAGGATACCGTCCTGCAATGGCGACAACCCATAGATATCCTGAATATTTTCCATCCCGCCCGGTACCTGCCCGACAATATGATCAATATCAGCCTGAGTCAGATCAATCAGCGGCAACATCTCCGGCGTGAGTATCGTCGTCGCTGGCGTAATAACATTAGCAGGTACCATCATGGCCTGGTGTTGCCCCAACTTTTGCGCCAATTCTGACAATACCGGCGACTGGAACAGATCACGCGCTGCCAGTGTCAGCCCCTGATGGCGCAGGCGTTCAATCATCTGCACGCCAAGCAGTGAATGGCCGCCCAATGCAAAGAAGCTGTCATGCCGGCTTATCTGCTGAATGCCCAATAACTCACGCCAAAGGGCGGCAAGGGTGATCTCTGCTTCCCCTTGTGGCGCTTCGTAAATCTGACGGGCAAAATCGTCCTCTCCCGGTGCCGGTAATGCCCGGCGATCCAGCTTACCACTTGGAGTCTGCGGGAAGGACTCAAGGCGCACAAAGGCCGCCGGGACCATATAGTCAGGTAAAACGGCACTCAGATGTTCACGCAAACTGGCAGCCAACCCCTCCTGCGCTTGTGCTGCCACATAGGCGACCAACCGTTTATTCTGCCCGTTATCCAATGCTAATACCGCCGCCTCTTGCACTGCCGGGTGTTCCATTAGCCGGGTTTCAATCTCCCCCGGTTCAATCCGGAAGCCACGGATTTTAACCTGCTCGTCGTTACGGCCCAGGAATTCCAGATCACCGTCCGGCAAGTAACGGGCCAAATCCCCGGTGCGATACATCCGCGCACCGGAGACTGGACTAAAGGGATCCTCTATAAAACATTCCGCGCTCAATTCCGGACGGTTAAGATAACCCCGAGCCACCCCGACTCCGCCAATATACATTTCACCAATGCAGCCTAATGGGACCGGTTGACCATATCTGTCCAGCAGGTAGACGCAGGTATTTTTAACCGGCCGGCCGATAGAATTATCATCTGCCTGGGATAATATTTCCTTACAAGTCGCCGTCACGGTATTTTCCGTCGGGCCATAAGCGTTCAATAGTTGGGGTCGATGGATTTCCCGCGTAAACCAATTCTGAATAGCGCTCTTTTTGACCGCCTCACCCCCAATGATGATAAGCCGGAGGCAATCCGGCAGCGATAATTCATGGCCTCTGGCGATCAGTTCTGACCAGAACAACGCAGGCAGAGACATCACCGTGATACGGCTTTGCCGGGCTAAGGCAATAAATTCCGGCACCGAAGCCAGCCAGCTATCATCTCGCATGACCAGTGTGGCACCGTTGCATAATGACGAAAATAATTCTTCTATTGAAACATCAAAAGCAAAAGAGGCAAATTGCAACACCCGGTCTTGCTCTGTAACAGCAAAGAGATCATTAAAACCCAGATGACGCAGATACATTGCCTGATGCTCTACCATCACGCCTTTCGGCTGCCCGGTTGAGCCGGAAGTGTAGATGACGTAAGCCAGATGCTGAGGTGTCAACGCCGGGACCTGCGGATTACTGTCCGGCTGGTCCGGCAGGGTATTCGGGTCAAGTACCGTCAATTTTGCCAGCGCCTCTTCACCCAGTGCCGCCCGGCCAGTCGCATCAGCCAGGACCACTGGCGGCGCTGTATCATTCAGGATATACGCCAGACGTTCCCCCGGGTAGGTTGGGTCCAGCGGCACATAAGCGCCTCCCGCTTTCAACACCGCCAATAATCCCACCACCATCGCTGGGGAGCGAGCCACACAAATCGCCACCCGTTGATCTGGTGTTACACCTAACATAATCAGTTGATGAGCTAACCGGTTGGCATGAGCATTCAGCTCCGCATAACTGAGGGGGTATTCTTGATACACCAGCGCCGTCGCCTGCGGGGTTTGCTCTGCCTGCTGCTCAAACAACTGATGAATACATAACGGGTCAGGATACGGGGTTTCCGTGATGTTCCAGGTTTCCAACAACAATGTACGTTCAGCCTCAGGCAGTAAATTCAGTTGCCAAACAGGGATTTCATCACCCTGCTTTTTTGACGATACCAACATCCGTAAGTGCTCACCCATTCGCTGAACCACTTCCCCGCTCAGACGGTTTGCATCGTATATCCAGCGAAAACCGCCCTGTGCATTCACCTGGAGGGTCAGCAATTCGCCAAACGCCTCCTGATCACCATCCCTGTCATCCTGTATCACAGAGACTGCTATCTGCCACGGCAGGCGGGTTGCCAACTCCGGAATAGCCTGTAATGAAGGAACACGGGCGAGGAGATCACAACTAAATGTCCGGTGCTGCGCCAACCGGGTAAGCTCGTCATCAACCCAGTCAGCTATCGCCCCCCACGGCTTATCAAACATCACCTCGATGATCATAGGCACCACCGATGCCAAATCTGCTGATTTACCTTTGACCTCACCCACGCACCAACCGATTTGGAATTCAGTCTGCTGAGTCAAGCGCGCAAGATAGATCACAAATGCCTGCAACAGTGTCCGCAATGAGTCCTCTTCGCTATTTTTTGGTAACGGGAGCTGCCAAAGACTCATTGCCCATCTGGGTTCCGCTTGTTCTCCTGCGGTTTCGAAAGGTAACTGGAATGGTTGCAAAGCAGTAAGACGCTCATACCAGAATAATTCACTGGGTGTGAGGGTCTGGAGGATATTCTTTGTATTTTGAGTCTGTGGTGACGCATAATTTGAGTCGATTATGTTTTCTGGCTTCTGAGAAAGTAATTCAGATTTAAGAACATTTCCCACTTTAGCAAAGTTATCTTTCATCTATCATATACCTCAACGAATCTGTTAGATTTTTGAAAACTGTCATTTCTGACAGTCATCACCAATGTTTTTGCCCCCAAGAAATAGAAGCCGATATTTCTGACATTAATTCAAAACTATCAGATGCGGTATGCCATAGCCCGGCTAATAACCCTATAATCAGCAATTCTTCGACGCTAATTTCCCTGATAATGGAATAAATAATTCATCTTATGAATCGGAATAAAACATCCCATTTTTGCCCCTGTTTTTAGATAAATTTGATTAATTTTATGCAATTTTTATTGTCTGACACTGAACTCCATAATTTAAAATGGAACCATCAACTACATCAATTATGCATAAATACCAAATCAATGTTATATTTCATCCATTTCCTATTAATACCAAATTAAAATAATTTCAAAAAATTAAATGCTCACAAAAACAAATCATGAAATAAATTTAATATTATCAATTAGTTAAGCAAGTAGCCACCTAAAAATCAGCTCCTTCAATCTAATAATGAACGTATATTTCAACACCAAATTAGACTTATTCAATATTTACAAAAAAATTATTCATATTAAATTATACAAAAATATAACATCAAATTAAAATAATTTATAACACATTATTTTTCAATAGTAAAAAATGCCAATAACGTAAATACCAAAAAATAGGAAAAAAATCAAAAATAACTCGATTAAATATTACCTTGTAATAATAAGAATATGATAAAATATTAATATCATTATATCACATACCGCAGCAAAACAATTTTTAATTTAAATAACTTCATTGTTGATTATTTTTAAACAATAAATAATGTGATTTATCCGATATTTATGGACATTTAATTATTCATAGTGTAAATAAGCGATTCATTTAACATTTATTAATTAAAAAATACCTAAAAATATATAAACGATTATATTAACCTGTTTTTCATACTTATTAACATTCATTATACCAATGAAAATAAGATATTATTGAATCAAGATAAATTAAATATATTACTATCAATAAATACATTGCTATTATAACACCTGGTAAATTTATTTTTATGAAAACATCCATTAATTAGTGTCAATATAATGTGGGTAATTAAATGTAAAAATATTAAATCAGATTAAAAGCAATTCATTACATATTATTTTATAGCAGAAAATAATACTGTTAATATAAATGCAAAAAATATCAATGCAAATTTAAACTAATATTAAATCCTATATCAGCAAGCATACTATTACAGACCATTATTGTAAATAGAAAATAGGCAATTAATATACTGTTATGTATTTAGATGATATTCAAAACGTTATCACCGACTAAAAAAAATTCTCATAAATGTTTCATTAATGTAATGGTTTTAATTTGCACTATACATGCTGCACTCTCCCATTTTTCATTTAACTAATTGTATTTAAAAATAAAATTACAAAACAAATTTTTTAATTAAAATGTATTTTCAGACTTGTCTTATTCTTTATAAATTACTATTAGCAATAATAATCTGACTAATCAGAAAAAATAAAAAATAGGTGGATTTAAAAAATCAATTTCCATCACCCTGTAGCGATATTTCTTCAAGTCATTTAAACATCATTTAACTAAATATGTGTAAATGCAGTTAAATGAAAATATAAAATCACATGACGAGCCTATTTTAATGAAATCAAGATAAAAAGCGTAAAAAAAGATATCCTAAATGTAAAATAAATCTCTTTTTAAAAATTTAAAAACTTTTTATTTAAATCTGTGCCTTGAATAATTAAAAATCCGTAAAATTTTTCAGACTTTTATAACGCCGGATAACAGCCAAACACAGGTACAACATCAGGGTCATGTGCCGGTTGTCAATATCGCCACCCCGAATAACGCCGGGATATCCCACAACACCTATCAAGAGTTTAACGTCGCTACTCAAGGTGCCGTACTCAATAACGCCACTCAGGCGGTGCAATCACAACTGGCCGGGCAACTTAACGCCAACCCGAACCTCAAAGGCCAAGCGGCGGAACTGATTATCAATGAAGTCACCGGCAGCGGACGCTCTGTGCTGCAAGGTCAGTTGGAAATTGTCGGCAATAAAGCCAACGTGATGATTGCCAGCCCCAACGGCATCACCTGTGATGGCTGTAGTTTTATCAATACTGCCGGTGCCACCCTGACCACCGGGAAACCCCAGTTTGACAAACAGGGGGCGTTGGAAGCACTCGAAGTGCAGCAAGGCCAGATTACCATTGGCGGCAAAGGACTGGACGGCAAGGCGACGGATTACGTCGATATCATCAGCTGGGCGACGGCGTTGAATGGAAAAATTCAGGCGAATAACCTGTCGCTGACGCAAGGCGCTAACCGCATCAATTTAAAAGACGGCACGGTTCCCCCTCTCGCCGGAGAAGGCACTAAACCACAATTAGCGATTGATACCAAAGCCTTAGGCGGTATGTATGCCCATAAAATCCGGTTGGTGAGTACCGAACCGGGTAAGACGGTCAATCTGACTAACCTGACCGCAACCCAAGGCGACATCAATGTGACCGCCGAGGGTCCTGTCTCTTAATCACATCTCCAGATCAACTGACTTGGCAAGCAAGTAACCGTCCATCAGCGTTTGTAGCAGGAACCCGCCTTCCCAGAGTCTTTCCCAGCCTACCCGCCCAGTACGTTTAGAATCAGACCAACCGGCCAATTTACCCAAACTGATATACGCCCAATGCAGACTCGGCGCTTTCTTTGGCAGACGCCGTTTCTCCTGCTTTGACCACAAGAGCTTCCAGGCCAGTGGGCTGAGTATCTCTTCACAACTTTGCTTTTCTGCCTCTTCTTTGTTCAGACCCTTAAAACGAAGCTGATGTATCCGCACCGCAATAAAGGCTAGGATCACAATTATGCGTTCCAGATTGTCTTTGCTTTGCATCCGCAGGGCTTCAACCTGCGTACCTCCACTTTTCCAGGCCTTGTGAAATTCTTCTATCAACCAACGCCGTTCATAATAACCGAATATTCGATGGGCATCGGCTTCACTGTTAACCGGCTCTGAGGTGAGAAGATGCCAGCTTAGTCCGTTTTCTGTGCCTTTTTCATGGCAACCCACGTAAAACACGCGAATGCTCTCCCCTTGTTTTCCTTTCGGCACTTTCAGACTCACTTCCGTATAGCAAACCTCACAGTGCGCCCCGCGGGCCTGGCGTCCGCCTTTCTGCCTGACCTGAACCCGCCGCTCTCCGGCCCTTTTTAATGTCTCAATAAAATCATAAAGTTTATCCTGGCTCTCCTCTATACGCCGACTTTGCATTGAACGGACGACAAAATGGTGATTTTCGGCCATCTTATAGGTCAGATACTCAATGAGGTCAGTTTCACGGTCACAAACCGAAATAATTTTCGGCATTTGCCCGCCCAGTCGGTTTGCCATTGCCCGTGACGCCTGTTCCCATTTATAGCTTTCTTTTTCTTCATAAGGACGCGTGTCACTTTGCCGGCTTTTGCCATACGTCTGAACATCGCGTGTCCAGCGATGCTGTTCAACCAGCCCGACCACCTGATGTTCCTGGGGCGCAAACAGCAAAATCGAATGGGCAAAGAGTCCCCGGGATTTCGGGTTTGAGGTGGTGTGACCCCGTTCATCCGCCACGGTGTGATGGGAAAACGACAGGGAAGTGGTGTCTTCTAAGGCCAGCAGGCAATCATAGGCATTGGCGTGTGCCACGGTGGCCGCGAAACCCGCTTCAGCAATGGCCTGAGGGGAAACAGACTGATTACGGGTGAAACGGTAAGCCGCTTCAATATCGGCAGGGGAATTTAAGGATTGCACGAGGGATTGTCCTGTCTGGTTGGCGAGTGAACCGGTGAGCTGAACCAGGCGCTTTGTGCGTCGTTTATCGCCTAATTCAGCGTGTTGAAAAGTGTCTTTTGCCCATTGCTCGGTGTTGGCTGAAAACATATCGGTTAGCTTATCTGTGGTTTTTTGTTGAGATCGATGAATGGAACAAGAGTTCAACAAGAATGCAGGAAAATATCAAAATATTTGTGTAGAAGAGACAGGGCTGAAACAGGTCGGAGGGTGGGAAAGTGCCGGGGATATAGTGATCTCGGCGGGTCACACCCTGCAAATTCAGGGCCTTACCCTCAATGCCGGTCAATCCGTCAGTCTGAATAGTGGACAAGATATCAATTTATCCCCCCGTGCGCTGAATCAAGACGATGATAACGCCTTTAAAACGCAACGCCGCCCAGAAATGCGCACACAACTGCTTGCCAGTCACCACCTCACATTAAATGCCGCGCGGGATATCCACTTGCAAGGCGCCAACCTTCGAGCCAAAAATCAGGCAACTGTTCTGGCCGGTCGGAATATGACACTGGGGGCAGTACCGTATTCCGCTCTCGCCAACCCGTCGGAGGAACATCAGGATGAACGCCATCAGGGGACCGACCTCCGGGGAGAAAAGGGGCTGACGCTGGTCGCGAATGGCACCTTGACCACCCAAGGGAGCACGCTGAACTCAGCCGGTCATATCATGCTCACCAGCGGGGGCAATATGCGCGTTGAATCGGTACGTCACCATACGAGCGGAAGCGGAACCGAACGTTACACCCAGCAAGGCACCGAGATAAACAGTGGCGGTCATCTGACGATATTTTCCGTCGAGGCTGCTAACGGGATCAACGCGGATATCAAAGCCCAAAAGGGGCAATCGTTACAAAATGTTGTCTCTGTCTTCGGTAATACCCCGGAAACCGCCTGGTTGAAAGGACTGAGTGAACGTCAAGATGTGCAATGGAGCTTAGTCAACGATGCGTATGACAGCTGGGATTATAAAAGCCAGCACCTGAACCCGGTGGTTTCGGCGGTGATAGCGATTGCCGTGGCTACCGTGACGGCAGGTGCAGGCATAACAGCTTCTGTGGCCGGATCAGCCGCAGGCACGGCAGGTTCAGCGGCGACGGCTGCGGGGGCTACTGCCAGCACTGCCGCTACTGTGAGCTCAATGGCTTACGGTGCGACAGCTTCCGGCATGGCGGAGCTGGCCTCTCAGGCGGCGGTCGCCTTGGTAGATAATCAGGGTGACCTGTCCAAAACCTTAAAGGCCATGGACAGCAGCGATACGGTTAAATCTACCTTCACGTCCATGGCAATGGGCGGCGCACTGGCGGGTTTTGACACGGTGATGGGATGGGACAGCACGACGAATGGCGCGAAGATTGATCCATCAAAGGCAACATTACCTTCCCTGAGCAACGGCGACTGGAGCAAAGTGGCTCAACGGGTTGCAGGCCAGTCCATTATCGGTGCCAGTCTGGACACAACGATTAATGGCGGCAGCTTTAAAGACAATTTCACCACGGCTTTGCTGTCTAATATTGGCAGCCAGATTAACGCCGAAGGGGCCGGGCTGATTGGTGATAATGGTCAGGTGTTAGGTTTACCCGGAAAAACGATCAGCCATGCGATTGTTACAGGTATCAGTGCTGAAATTAGTCGTGGTAATACAAAAGGGGCAATAGCTGGAGCTTTAGCTGCTGAACTACGGTGCAATAATGGGAGATAATCTCATTGAGGCTGAAAAATGGCAAAAAACATCAGAACAACAAGCACAAATTGTTCGGGCTTTCGGTGGTATTGCTGGTGCTGTATTCACCGGCAAAGCAAATGGCGCTTACAGCGGAGCAAACAGTGCTGAAAATACTTTCCGGTACAATTATCTCGCACAT
>NZ_JBHFKZ010000025.1:0-63255 GCF_042879375.1 Photorhabdus sp. RM323S | reverse complement strand
GGAGCGTGGTTATGCTGGTAAAAATCAAGGGGTTAAAATTGTTGGCTTCGATTCTGGCAGTAAATCGGGATAATCCAGCGTAAAATGCAGGCCCCGGCTCTCTTTCCTTTCCAGCGCACAACGTACGATTAATTCAGCGACTTGCACCAGATTGCGTAATTCCAGCAAATTATTAGAGATTCTGAAATTGGAATAATAATCATGAATCTCCTGTTGCAGCATATTAATACGACGCAATGCGCGTTCCAGGCGTTTGGTTGTACGCACAATACCAACGTAATCCCACATAAATAGACGTAATTCGTGCCAGTTGTGTTGAATGACGACTTGTTCATCTGAATTGTCAACACGGCTCTCATCCCAGAAAGGGAGTTCTGGCACCTCTTCGATTTTTTCAATTTGTTGTTGGATGTCTTCCGCCGCAGACCAGCCATAAACCAGACACTCCAACAGGGAATTGGATGCCATACGGTTTGCACCGTGCAGGCCAGTATAGCTGACTTCACCGATAGCATATAAGTTGTTGAGGTCAGTGTGGCCCTGATGATCGACGACTATGCCACCACAGGTGTAATGCGCGGCAGGAACGATGGGAATCGGTTCTTTTGTCAGATCAAATCCCAGCGTTAACAGTTTTTCATAGATCATCGGAAAATGCTGGATAATGAAATCAGTTGGTTTATGGCTGATATCCAGAAACATGCAGTCAGCACCAAGGCGTTTCATTTCATGGTCAATAGCCCGTGCAACAATATCGCGGGGTGCCAGTTCAGCGCGCTCATCAAAATCAGGCATAAAGCGGCTGCCATCCGGTCGTTTCAGATAAGCACCTTCACCTCGCAGGGCTTCTGTTAGCAGGAAATTACGCGCCTGTGGGTGAAAAAGGCAGGTCGGGTGAAACTGGTTAAATTCCAGATTGGCGATACGGCAGCCCACGCGCCATGCCATTGCTATGCCATCACCAGATGAGATATCGGGATTCGTCGTGTACTGATAGACTTTAGCTGCACCACCGGTTGCCAGTACAACAACCTTAGCGCGATAGGTATCCACCTGTTCCTGCTGGCGGTTCCAAATATAAGCGCCAACGACCCGGTTATTACCATCGAATTGGGCTTTATTTGAAGTAATTAAATCAACTGCGTTGCAACGCTCTTTTACTGTGATGTTCGGATGAGACATGGTTTTTTCAACCAGTGTGGTTTCGACTTCTTTGCCGGTTGCATCAGCATGATGCAAAATACGCCGATGGCTGTGTCCACCTTCACGGGTCAGATGATATTGTTTTTCTCCATCTTCACGGGTTTCTGTATCAAATAAAACACCCTGATCAATCAGCCATTGCACGCAATGACGAGCGCTGCTGGCGGTAAACTCAACGGCGCTTCTATCACAAAGTCCTGCTCCGGCGATAAGGGTATCTTCAACATGAGATGCGATACTGTCTGTTTTATCAAATACAGCGGCGATACCCCCCTGTGCATAATAGGATGCGCCTTCGCTGAGAACACTCTTACTTAATACAGTGACTTTATATTGTGAGGCCAGCCGTAAAGCCAGAGACAGGCCGGCTACACCGCTGCCTATGATAAGGACATCGCTGTAATGTTGCGGGAATAATGATTTCATAATTGATGATGTATGAAGATGACGGGTAAAATCATGTTAACCTATCAGATAGGATAAAGGCTATGATTGCAACAAAATGATGGCAGAAATTGAACTTCGCAGAATTTTATTACTCAAAGCCATGCTTGCTTAGAAAAACGGGACATCATGGTTGGTTCAATAAATATAAATGTGGAGCTTTGCTTCGGGAGATTTGACCTCGGATGAGCGAGCAGTTAACGGATCAAATGCTGGTTGAGCGAGTGCAGAAAGGTGATCAAAAGGCGTTTAACCTACTGGTAATCAGATATCAGCATAAAGTGGCGAGTCTTGTATCCCGCTATATTCCGCAGGGTGATGTTCCTGACGTTGCGCAGGAGGCATTTATTAAAGCATATCGGGCATTGGCTTCATTTCGTGGCGATAGTGCTTTTTACACTTGGTTGTATCGTATAGCAGTTAACACTGCGAAGAACTATTTGATTTCTCAGGGGCGGCGTCCGCCATCCAGTGATTTGGATGTCAATGACGTAGAAAATTATGAAGCTTCAAATGCACTAAAAGAAATTTCGAACCCTGAGAATTTAATGTTGTCAGAAGAGTTAAGGCAGGTGGTTTTCCGAACCATTGAGTCTCTTCCTGAAGATTTGCGAATGGCTATAACGCTAAGGGAATTAGATGGGTTAAGCTATGAAGAAATAGCGGCTGTTATGGGGTGTCCGGTAGGTACTGTTCGTTCCCGTATCTTCCGTGCAAGGGAAGCCATTGATGATAAAATTCAACCACTGATTTAAAATTAAAAATAGTGGAACAATACTGAAGGGTACTTTGACATGCAAAGAGAAAAACTTTCCGCACTGATGGATGGCGAAACTCTTGATAGTGAAGTCGTTAGTATTTTATCTAAAGATTCTGCCATGCAGAAACGCTGGGAAAATTACCACTTGATACGTGATGCATTGCGTGGTGATGTGACCGGAGTATTGCATATGGATATTGCAAGCCGGGTCGCATTAGCGCTTGAAAAAGAACCTGTGCATTTTAACCCTGGGGCTGTTCCTGAATCTCAACCGCAGCCAGAGACTTGGCAAAGAATGCCGTTCTGGCAAAAACTTCGCCCTTGGGCAAGTCAAATTACTCAAGTGGGTGTTGCAGCCTGTGTTTCGCTGGCAGTATTGATAGGTGTGCAACAATACAATAGTCATAATGCTGTGGATCTTGAATATCAATCTGATACGCCGACATTTAACACATTGCCAATGATGGGATCTGCTTCTCCAGTGAGTTTGGGGGTGCCTTCCGGTGATGATATGTTTGGCAATGATCAGCGTATTCAGGTGCAGGAGCGTAATAAACGCATTAATATTATGCTGCAACAATATGAGTTCGACCGCCGCGTACATTTTGAACAAAATGACAGACGGAGAATTCCATTACCGGTTGCTATTCCGGTTCCCGGAACGCAATCGTTAGGAACGCAACAGCCATAATGAAACATATCTGGTTCTCCGTCTCTTTGCTGGCGGGCAGCCTGTTTACTCCTTTACAAGTCTCGGCGCAGTTCAGCAGCGCTGAGGCTTTGTTGCAGGAGATGGGTAATGCTACTCAGTCCCTGACTTACGAGCTTGCTTTTATTAATCTCAGTCAGCAGGCTATTGTCTCAGTTCGTTATCGTCACGCCATTATCAATGGTATTCCAATTGCTCAAATCATGCAGATGGATGGTTCCCGCAGGGAGATTGTCCAGCGTGGTAATGAGATCAGTTATTTTGAGCCTGGATTGGATGCTTTCAGTCTTAATGGTGATCATATTATTGATTATTTACCTGCCGTTATTTTTGCTGACTTCACTCAGTTGAAAAAATACTACAATTTCATCGACGTTGGCCGTACTCATATAGGCGACAGACCTTGTCGGGTTGTACGCATCATTTCTAAAGATGAAGTGCGTTATAATTATATTTTACTGATCGATGAAAAAACGCGTTTGCCATTACGTATCGATTTACTTGATCGTGATAGTGAAACACTTGAGCAATTTCGGGTTGTTTCCTCCATAATAGGTGGCGATATCGATAATGCAATGAGTGTTATTACCCGCCTGAATATGCCACCCATGCTGGTAATTCCATCGTCAGAAAAAGTGGTATTCAACTGGAAAGTAGGGAAATTGCCGGATGGTTTCACCGAAGTTTCACGTAACCGGCGTAAACTGTCAAATGCTGACTCGCTTGAGTCCATCATGTTCAGCGATGGTTTATTCAGTTTTTCAGTGAATGTGACTAATGCTGATAAAACCGGTAAGTTGGAACATCCTCTCCGACGCGGACACCGAACGATCTATAGTGTAATACGTGGAGCTAATGAGGTGACAATTATTGGTGAATTACCTCTGGCAACCGCCAAGCGTGTTGCTGCGGGTGTCGCGTTTATAGGAGCTAACTGATGGTCAAAGAGTGGGCGACAGTAATCCGCTGGCAACAGGGGAAGGCATTATTACGTTATGGTTCCTCTTCTGGTTGTAGCAGTTGTCAGGCACGCGCGACGTGTGGTTCTTATTTACTGAATAAATTGGGGTCTGATGGCATACATCAGCTCGAACTTGAGATTTTACAGCCGTTACAGCCAGGGCAGAAAGTGGAAGTCGGGATCCCGGAAGGGAGCTTATTACGTTCAGCGTTGCTGGTTTATTTGACACCACTTATTGGGTTATTCCTGGGGGGGGCGCTTTTTCAGCTATGGGTAACCAATCAATTATGGGTATTTTGTGGTGGTGTTTTAGGAGGCGCATTAGGGTTCTTCCTTGCCCGCAAAGTTGCCACTTATTGGGATAATCAGCAGGAATATCAACCCATCGTTTTACAAATCGGCTTGCCTCCTGATGCAATTCATATTCAGCATCAGGAATAAATCTGTTTTAATCATCCAGAGCTTTTAATGCCTCATATTTAAAGCCACAGGCATGACTAGGTTTTCGTAGATTTGGCATGTAGAATACAGCCTTTCCGGCCAGTGGCCGGCCTATAAACCGTCGCTTTATGTCCCTCTGTGTGTCCATTAGGCGAATGATTCAGAAATATCAAGGCAGAAAAATATTTATAATGAAGCAAATACGAAATTTCTCCATTATTGCTCACATTGACCACGGTAAATCGACGTTATCTGACCGTATTATTCAAATTTGTGGTGGTTTAACAGATCGTGAGATGGCAGAGCAAGTGCTGGATTCTATGGATCTTGAGCGTGAGCGTGGTATCACCATTAAAGCACAAAGTGTCACTCTGGATTACAAGGCGAATGATGGTCAACTCTATCAATTGAACTTTATCGACACCCCGGGGCACGTAGACTTCTCCTATGAAGTTTCTCGCTCGCTGGCTGCCTGTGAAGGGGCGTTGCTGGTGGTTGATGCCGGACAGGGCGTGGAAGCTCAGACACTGGCTAACTGTTATACCGCGCTGGATATGGATCTGGAAGTTGTTCCTGTTCTGAACAAAATCGATTTACCGGCGGCTGAACCTGAGCGTGTGGCGGAAGAGATCGAAGATATCGTCGGTATTGATGCTACCGATGCCGTGCGTTGTTCAGCAAAAACGGGTGTAGGCGTACAGGACGTCATTGAGCGTTTGGTTAAGGAGATTCCAGCACCGGAAGGTGATTCTGATGCGCCGTTACAGGCACTGATTATCGACTCATGGTTTGATAACTACCTTGGTGTTGTCTCCCTGGTTCGGATTAAAAACGGTACCCTGCGTAAAGGCGACAAAATCAAGGTGATGAGTACCGGCCAAGTGTATAACGCTGATCGTCTCGGGATTTTTACTCCTAAGCGTGTTGACCGTGATGTGCTGGGTTGTGGTGAAGTGGGTTGGCTGGTGTGTGCGATTAAAGACATTCTTGGTGCACCCGTGGGGGACACATTGACACTGGCCCGGCAACCAGCGGAAAAACCACTCCCGGGATTTAAGAAAGTCAAGCCACAGGTTTATGCCGGGCTGTTTCCTATCAGCTCTGATGATTATGAAGGATTCCGTGACGCATTGGGTAAGTTGAGTCTGAATGACGCATCTTTGTTCTATGAACCGGAAAGCTCGACTGCACTGGGTTTTGGTTTCCGTTGTGGTTTCCTTGGTCTGCTGCATATGGAGATCATTCAGGAACGTCTGGAGCGTGAATATGATCTTGACCTCATTACCACTGCGCCAACTGTTGTTTATGAAGTGGAAACGACCAGCCATGATATTCTCTATGTGGACAGCCCATCTAAGCTGCCGCCACTGAATAATATTGAAGAGTTGCGTGAGCCGATTGCCGAGTGTCATATGTTGTTGCCCCAGGAATATTTGGGGAATGTCATTACGTTGTGTATTGAGAAACGTGGGGTGCAAACTAACATGGTTTACCATGGTAAACAGGTTGCACTGACTTACGAAATACCGATGGCTGAAGTGGTTTTGGATTTCTTCGACAGATTGAAATCTACATCCCGCGGTTATGCTTCACTGGATTATAATTTCACTCGCTTCCAGGCTTCTGATATGGTTCGTGTGGATGTGTTGATTAATGGTGAGCGAGTTGATGCATTAGCGTTGATTACTCACCGTGACAATGCGCAGTACCGTGGCCGGGAACTGGTGGAGAAGATGAAGGAACTCATTCCTCGTCAGCAATTTGACATCGCAATTCAGGCTGCGATTGGTAATCACATTATTGCTCGCTCAACAGTGAAGCAATTGCGTAAAAACGTCTTAGCAAAGTGTTATGGTGGTGACGTCAGCCGTAAGAAAAAGCTATTGCAGAAACAGAAAGAAGGTAAGAAACGCATGAAACAAGTGGGTAACGTTGAGTTACCACAAGAAGCTTTCTTAGCCATTCTTCATGTTGGTAAAGACCATTAATAAGCTTGTAAGGAGTCTAAATGGCTAACACTTTTGCCCTGATCCTAACGCTGGCAACGTTAGTCACCGGCATTATTTGGTGTATTGATCGTTTCAAATGGGCCCCAGCGCGTAAGAAAAAACTTATCAGATTGCAAGAGCTGACTGAAGGTACAATGGATCAGGAGCATCTGGCTGAGACTATTAACAAACCAACATGGGTGGATACTTGTGCATCTATTTTCCCTGTGTTAGCCGTGGTTCTGATCCTGCGCTCTTTTGTTTATGAGCCATTTCAGATCCCATCGGGTTCTATGATGCCAACTTTATTGATTGGTGATTTCATTCTGGTAGAGAAGTATGCATACGGGTTGAAAGATCCCATCACGCAAACAACACTGATCAAGACCGGTGAACCAAAACGTGGTGATATCGCAGTATTTAAATATCCGTTGGATCCAAGTTTTGACTATATCAAACGGGTAATTGGCTTACCGGGCGATAAAATTATTTATGATCCGATAAAAAAAGAGCTGCGGGTTTTCTCTGGTTGTAGCAAAACAGAAAGTTGTAAGGAAGAATTACCGGTTTCTTACGGTTCACTGTTCCCAAGTGAGTGGACAATGCAGCAGTATGGCGTTAACTCCAAGGGCGAAAACCTGAAAAAGATAGGTGTTTTCCAAATACCGGTTGAAGAAACATTACCGCCTTACAGTCGGCGGCAAGGTGAACGAATTGAGAATTTGGGAACGGCGATACACCATATTCTAGAGATTCCGGGTTTATTGCCGATGCCTAATTTCCGTCAGCCTGGTTTTCCGGAAGGAATGTGGATTGTACCCGAAGGCCACTATTTTATGATGGGTGACAACCGTGATAATAGCGCGGATAGCCGTGAGTGGGGCTTTGTTCCTGAGAAAAATCTGGTTGGCCGCGCTTCAGCGATTTGGATGAGTTTTGAGAAACAGGAAGGGGAATGGCCTACCGGAGTTCGCTTTAGCCGCATTGGTGGAATTAATTAATATTTCTATATTAGCGAAGCATTAATTTTACTCACAGTGTAGAATATCCTTTCAAACTTAATAACTGGCTCCCCTAAGGAGCCAGTGCAAACGCAACAGTTTTGTCAGAATTTCCTGTAACAGGTCTGTTGCGTGTGCGTTTTTATTTGACGAATTCTGACCTATATTTGGTAGCACATGAATCCCATCGTAATTAACAGATTGCAGCGTAAGCTGGGGTACACTTTTGATCAGCATGATCTGCTGGTACAAGCGTTAACTCATCGTAGTGCCAGCAGTAAACATAACGAGCGGCTGGAATTTCTTGGTGACTCAATTCTGAGCTTTGTCATTGCCAATGCACTGTATCATCGCTTTCCTCGTGTAGATGAGGGGGATATGAGCCGGATGCGCGCCACATTGGTGCGTGGTAATACTTTGGCTGAATTGGCAAGGGAATTTGAATTAGGTGAATGTCTGCGTTTGGGGCCAGGTGAATTGAAAAGCGGCGGCTTCCGTCGTGAATCTATACTGGCTGATACGGTTGAAGCACTGATTGGTGCTATTTTCCTTGATAGCGATATTCAGGCCATTGAAAGAATTATTTTGAGCTGGTACGAAACCCGCCTGAATGAAATCAGCCCTGGCGACAAACAAAAAGATCCGAAAACCCGTTTACAGGAATACCTGCAAGGGCATCACCTGCCTCTGCCATCATATCTGGTTGTTATGGTTCGTGGTGAAGCCCATGACCAGGAATTTACTATTCACTGTCAAGTGAGTGGTATTGAACAGCCGGTTAAAGGAACAGGCTCCAGCCGCCGCAAAGCGGAGCAGGCGGCGGCGGAGCAAGCATTAAAACAACTGGAGCTTGAATGAGCGAACAAGAAACCTATTGTGGATTTGTTGCAATAGTCGGACGACCTAATGTGGGTAAATCCACATTGCTGAATCAGCTTTTAGGTCAGAAAGTATCTATCACTTCCCGCAAACCACAGACTACCCGTCACCGTATTATCGGTATTCACACTGAGGGTGCTTATCAGATCATTTATGTGGATACTCCCGGATTGCATATTGAAGAGAAACGGGCGATTAACCGGTTGATGAACCGTGCGGCCAGTAGCTCTATCGGTGATGTGGAGCTGGTCATTTTTGTTGTTGAAGGGACTCACTGGACCTCCGATGACGAAATGGTTGTGAATAAACTGCGTAGCTTGCATTGTCCGGTTTTACTGGCTATCAATAAAGTGGATAATGTGACAGATAAAGCCACCCTGTTGCCACATATTGGTTTCCTCAGCAAACAGATGAACTTCCTTGATGTTGTACCGATGAGTGCTGAAAAAGGCATGAACGTAGATACGATCGCAAAAATTGTGCGCGGACATATGCCGAAAGCAACTCACCATTTTCCGGAAGATTATATTACTGATCGCTCCCAGCGTTTTATGGCGTCTGAAATTATCCGAGAAAAACTCATGCGTTTTCTCGGTGATGAATTACCCTATTCTGTCACGGTTGAAATTGAGCAGTTCGTGGTGAATGAGCGCGGTGATTACAAGATCCACGGTTTAATTCTGGTTGAGCGTGAAGGCCAGAAGAAAATGGTTATCGGTAATAAAGGCAGTAAAATTAAAACTATTGGTATTGAAGCCCGTCAGGACATGGAAAGACTGTTTGATGTTAAAGTCCATTTGGAACTATGGGTTAAAGTTAAAGCGGGCTGGGCTGATGACGAGCGGGCACTGCGTAGCCTGGGTTACGTCGATGATTTGAAATAAGGGCTCACCTGTGGACGGTTGGCAGCGTGTTTTTGTTCTTCATGGGCGTCCTTACAGTGAAACCAGTCTGTTACTGGATCTGTTTACTGAAAATGAAGGACGGATCAGTGTATTGGCAAAAGGTGCACGCAGCCGTCGTTCCAATCTTAAAGGCTGCTTGCAGCCATTTACTCCGTTACTGGTTCGTTGGAGTGGTCGGGGGGCAATTAAAACGCTGCGTGATGCCGATCCTATCTCTCTCGCCCTTCCTCTTACCGGCAGCGTGTTGTACAGCGGTTTATATATCAATGAATTGTTGTCAAGAGTGCTTGAACAGGGAACAGCTTATCCCGCTTTATTCTTTGATTATCTCCAGTGTTTGCAGATTCTTGCTGCCAGCGAATATACACCGGAACATGCATTACGCCGGTTTGAGCTGGCGTTGTTGGCAAATCTTGGTTATGGCGTTGATTATCTTCATTGTGCAGGAAGTGGCGAACCTGTGGACGATACAATGACTTACCGTTATAGAGAAGAAAAAGGATTTATCGCCAGTCTGGTTGTTGATCACTACAGTTTTACCGGGCGTGAATTAAAATCACTGGCCGCCCGTGAATTCCCTGATTCAGTAACATTAAAAGCAGCAAAGCGTTTCACCCGTATGGCTTTAAAACCTTATCTAGGTGGCAAGCCTCTAAAAAGTCGTGAGTTATTTCGGCAGTTTGTATGTAAAAAGCCTGAAGAGAAAGAAAACTAATGAATTTGTTTCTCTTCATAATGGAAAGTGTAAACTTGTTACTATTCAATATGACTACAGGAGATAAATATGGCTGAGGTATTGTTAGGTATTAACATCGATCACATTGCGACAGTGCGCAATGCCCGTGGCACAGTTTATCCTGACCCTATTCAGGCTGCTTTTATTGCAGAGCAGGCGGGTGCGGATGGTATTACTATTCATTTACGTGAAGATCGCCGTCATATTACTGATCGGGATGTTGAACTGTTGAATGAAACTATCCAGACCCGGATGAATCTTGAAATGGCCGTGACAGATGAAATGATAGATATCGCCTGTCATATCAAGCCTAAATTTTGCTGTCTGGTGCCTGAGAAACGTCGGGAAGTAACAACAGAAGGGGGTTTAGATGTTATTGGTCAGAAAGATAAAGTGGTTGAAGCGATTAAGCGTTTATCTGACGCGGGTATTCTTGTTTCGTTATTTATCGATGCGGATCACCAGCAGATTGATGCTGCTAGTGAGGTTGGTGCACCGTTTATTGAGATTCACACAGGTGCTTATGCTGATGCAGAAGATGAAATAGAACAGGAAAAAGAGTTCCAGCGTATTAAAGAAGCTGTTACCTATGCTGCTGGCAAGGGGCTGAAAGTTAATGCGGGCCATGGACTAACGTATAATAACGTACAACGTATTGCTGCTCTGCCGGAAATTTATGAACTGAATATTGGTCATGCAATAATTGGGCGGGCGGTATTCAGTGGCTTGGCTGCTGCGGTGGCAGATATGAAAACTGAGATACGGAAAGCTCACCGTTAATGACTATTATTGGGTTAGGTACAGATATTGTTGAAATTGCCCGTATTGAGGGTGTTGTCGGACGCTCGGGTGAGCGTCTGGCAAAACGCATTCTCAGTGAATCAGAATGGCAGCAATATCAGCAACATGAAAAACCGGTTCGTTTTCTGGCTAAACGTTTTGCAGTAAAAGAAGCCGCGGCAAAAGCGTTGGGAACTGGTATCCGTAATGGGCTGGCATTTAACCAGTTTGAAGTGCTTAATGATTCTCTGGGAAAACCTATTCTGCGGCTCTATGGTGCAGCCGCAGAATTGGCACATAAACTGGGGGTAACCTCTTTGCATGTCACATTGGCTGATGAGCGTCGTTACGCTTGCGCGACAGTTATTCTGGAAAGTTAATTTCAGATTTTATCGGTATGATGCAATAGCACAAATTTATCCCACAATTGTTCTTCTGTTTCCTGGCGGCCGGGATCGGTAATAATCGTATTGTTTATCGGACAGACTGACTGGCAAGTAGGAGCATCATAATGGCCGATGCATTCAGTGCAACGGTCAGAATTGATTTCATAAATTTCATCTCCCATTGATATAGCCTGATTGGGACATTCTGGTTCGCACATATCACAATTGATACAGCTCTTTTTAATTAATAACGACATTTTAATAAATTAACTTATTCTTTGTTTTAAATCAGTGTGTTATTGATAGTTTTTATTCCTTGATATTACACACTTCTTATATTTCTATACAACATAAATTACATTGAAAAACTTTGTTGAGATGGTTTTTAGGTATGAGCGCTTTGAGGGAGAGTTTCAGGCGGAAAGATCTGTCTGAGGGAGCGTTCTTAACATGACGGCCAGCTCCGTTTGGTGAACGGAGCTTAATTGAAACAAAATGCCGGATGAAAAACCAGCACTTTGTCAGTTATCTGAGCCTTCCAGACTGGAAGGCTTTTATTCAAAATTTTGCTTTAATATCAACGCTATCGGCATTCACATCTTTAATATGTTCTTTTGTCAGCCGGTAAACAACCGGACTTAACAATGCTATTGCAATCAGATTCGGGATTGCCATCATTGCATTTAATGTATCGGCCAGTAACCAAACGAAATCCAACGATTGAGTAGCACCAACCATTAAAGCAATAATCCATACCACACGGAAAGGTGTGATTGCTTTTTGTCCAAATAGATACTGAATGCATTTTTCACCGTAGAAACTCCAGCCAAGAATCGTAGTAAAGGCAAATATTATCAAAGCGCCTGCTACAATATAGTTTCCACCAGGAATCGTCGCAGAGAAAGAGGCCGCTGTTAGTGTCGCACCAGTCTGACCGGTTAACCAACCACCCGTAATGACGATAGTAAAGCCAGTGATAGAACAAACAATAATAGTGTCAATGAAAGTCCCAAGCATGGCAATCAACCCTTGACGAACCGGGTTTTGGGTTTTCGCTGTTGCATGAGCAATCGGCGCACTTCCCAACCCCGCTTCGTTAGAGAAAATTCCCCGGGCCACACCAAAACGAATTGCTGCCCATACTGCCGCACCAGCAAAGCCACCTTGCGCGGCAACAGGTGTAAATGCAGATTTAACAATCAGAGCAAACGCAGCAGGAATTTCACTGAAATTCACGCCCAGAACAATGATCCCAGCAGCTAAGTAGGCAACCGTCATAAATGGTACTAATTTACCTGCAACATCAGCAATACGTTTAATACCACCGATAAGTACTGCACCAACTAGAATCGCCAGTACTATGGCGGTTACCATGGTAGAAACACCGAAGTTACTTTGCATTACATCAGCAACAGAATTTGCCTGTACGGTATTACCGATCCCAAAACAGGCAATACTGCCAAATACCGCGAACAGCGTTCCCAACCAGGCCCACTTTTTACCCAGGCCATTTTTTATGTAATACATAGGGCCACCAACATAGTGACCATTTTTATCAACCTCACGGAAACGGACCGCCAATACAGCCTCTGAATATTTAGTCGCCATGCCGACTAATGCGGTTATCCACATCCAAAACAGGGCACCCGGCCCACCTAATACAACCGCAGTAGCCACACCGGCAATATTACCTGTACCAATGGTGGCAGAAAGTGCAGTCATCAGTGCGTTAAACGGCGATATTTGCCCTTCTCCCCGCTGATGATTACGCTCAAACAGTAATTTAAAGCCCGTGCCCAGTTTACGTATAGGCAGAAAAGAGAGACGGATCTGCATGAAGATCCCAACCCCGAAAAGACCGACCATCATCGGTATTCCCAACACGACCCCGTTAATAGCACTTAGCCATTCTGTGATTAGCCCCATAGATTAGATGCCCTCAGATATTCCATAACAAAATAACAACATATGCGCAGCAATCTAAATAAAAGAATATTTACAGAAAATAAGCGAGGAAAAATTCCGTAAAAAAGGAAAAAGATTTGATACTTGTGAGTGATATCACTCGATAGAATTTTAAGATAGGATACCCCAAATTTGTTATACCAAATCCATCACGAAATTTTCACATCTGCCCCTCTCTCTTGAATATTAATAACTTACTGATACACCTAACTCTTTTAACTAACTAAAATAAATATCAATTTACATACTTAATTTTTCTGTTAATTAATGAGTTTCTTTGTATTATTTTTAAAAAATAATGAGTTAAACAAATAACATCTCAGCATAAATTATCAAAAATTTTTAAGAAAAATCCTTTCTCCATCTATCGTATTTTCCCTCTTAAACAAACCATTATCTGGAATAGGTTTATTACAACAGCCAACAAAACAATAGAAAAATATGTGCAGTATTTTTTATCATCATAAAATTACTAAATCTTTCTCGAGCCACTTCACAATAATTGAATAACCTTATTGTGTTATTGTTCCATTCAACTCATTTTGTCGGCTTAAGTTAACGAATAAGAGGAGGATCACATGATGGAACAACAATATTTCATTGGTATTGATGTTGGTTCAGCCAGTGTCCGTACTGCGGTTTTTGACCAGCACGGCAAACGACATGCATTCTCTGTCCTCCCTATTCAACAATTTCATCCAAAAACCGATTTTATCGAACAATCTTCTGAGAATATTTGGGCCCAAGTGTGTACAACAGTAAAAGAAGCTGTCGCATTGGCGAATATTAATCCCCTTGATGTTAAGTCAATCGGTTTCGATGCTACCTGTTCACTAGTCGCTGTAGCGAATGAAGGTCTGCCGCTTTCTGTAGCTGAAAATGGGGATCCTGAACACGACATCATCATGTGGATGGATCATCGGGCAACCAAAGAAACCATCACGATAAATCAGACTAATGATCCGGCACTATGCTATGTGGGTGGTGAAGTCAGCCCTGAAATGGAACTACCGAAGATATTATGGCTAAAAAACCATTTTCCTCAGCGTTATCAGGATGTATGGCGTTTCTTTGATTTAGCCGATTTTTTAGTGTGGAAGGCCACTGCCGCTGATGTAGCCAGTATCTGTACTCTTACCTGTAAATGGAACTATCTGGCTCATCAAAAACAGTTCAGCGAAGATCTACTTCATGTGGTGGGTTTAGAAGATTTAACCGATAAAGTTCCATCTACCATTCTTGAGATTGGCGAGAAAGCCGGTTATCTGACCGCTAAAGTGGCTAAGGATTTTGGGCTACACACAGGAGTTGTTGTCGCTGGTGGTATTATCGATGCACATGCGGGTGGGTTAGCACTGGCCAGTGCATATCCAGAAGGCAGTCTGGTCATTATCAGTGGAACTTCAAACTGCCACATGATTGTCAGTCCCCATCCTGTCATGGTTCCAGGTGTCTGGGGACCTTATTTCGGCGCAATGCTACCCGGTTACTGGCTCAACGAAGGTGGGCAAAGCGCCGCCGGTGCATTGGTTGAATGGTCAATTCGCCAGCATAACAGCTGGCAGGAGCTGGAAGCAGAAGCTAAGGCATCCGGTCATCAATACTACCAGCTACTGAATGAAGCCGTTGCTCGGTTAGAAAAACAAGAAAAATACCCAACTGTTTATTTACATATTTTAGCTGACCATCACGGTAACCGTTCACCAAGGGTAAACCCTAACGCCAAGGGAATGGTAAGTGGGCTCACGCTGGAAAATGATCGTGACGCCTTGGCCCGTCATTACCTGGCAACACTGCAATCTATCGCTTATGGCACTCGTCACATTATTGATGCATTAGTAGAAGCCGGACACCAGATAAACAGGCTGGCTATATGTGGGGGCGCAACCAAAAACCCATTATGGCTACGTGAATACGCCAACGCCACCGGACGTGAAATTCATCTGCCTCAGGAAGAGGATGCAGTCAATCTTGGTTCTGCTTTGCTTGGTGCTGTTGCCTGCGGTTTTTTTGAAGACTTCACTCAGGCAGCAAAATCGATGGTACGTGACGGCAGCGTTATCAAACCGGAAAAAGAGACCTTTTTATTTCATCAGGCTAAATATCAAGTCTATCTGCAAATGTACCGTGACCAACAACAATATAACAAAATTATGCAAACCTGCGGTTAATCTTTAATAATAAAAACCGGAATATAGCAGAATAGAACACATATTCGTAATTGCAACTTATAAAATAAATTAACAGTCGGTTAAACCGACCGTTGATATTAATATATTCATTTAAATATTTTATCGTTTTCTGGCGATAAGCGTTGCGAAGTTTAATTTTATTCTATTACCATTTTCATCTGTTTTATGAAGATGCCCAGGATTTTCATTATACTTAATCATTTCCCAATCAGCATAATAACTCTCCAATTCTCTTGGTTTTAAGAAACATTTAAATGGTAGTAATGAATATGGTGCAGAATCTGTTTCAATCGGGCAAACAATCAAATTAATCCCACCTTCATTTGTCTGTTTCTGCATATTGTGAATAATATCAGCGATTTTTTCCCGTTGCAGGAACATCAGCACTACAGTTGAAATAATTAAATCGTATTTTTCTACAATATTGTGCAAGTTAATATCATAAACAGCTGTATAGATATTTTTAATCTGTTGTTTCTCTTTAATAGCATTAATTGCATCAATATGTTGCAGACTGATATCCACTGCTGTAACGTCATAACCTCTTTCTGCCAGATAGAAAGCATTTCGGCCACGGCCGGATCCCAAATCCAATGTTTTACAAGGAGAAATAATATCTGCCAAATATCTGATCTCTGAGTGAGGCAATGACAAGTTATTTTGCTTATAAAACAGATATTGTGGTTCGCATAGGAAAGAGAGCTGGCATTTAATATCATCACTCGCCCATTTTATTTTATGCCAGACCTCTGGCTGAATAATGGGAGGTTGCTTTTGCACATTAAAGTATGCCGTTTTTTCCTGATCACCATCAAAAATTACAAACTCCAGTTCACCTTCAAGGATCTCAAGACAAGCATACGTCCCCTCTTTGGTGTTATGTCTTTCAGTAAACATGTCAGGAATGGTGTTTTTTTGCCAGATTGGCATTCGCTTATAGCAAACAAAATCGCTCATAGGAATTCCCTGATAATAAGATTCATTTTAAATGCATCTTATAGTTACATTCTGTCACTGTAAAGGCATAAAGTAACGGGAGTAAAATTTCGGCAGGTTCGCCGTAGCTATCCTTACGAAACAAAAGAAAAAATGATTAATCTTCTTTTTATTTAAGCAAACTCATTGATTGTCAGAAAACAGAATATAGTAAGATTTCATTGATAAAACTTCTCCGGCCTAAAGCCGGAGAAAAAGGTCAATCTTTATAACTGTATTGATAATGTCCGCCATAATAGAGACCGGAGTTTTTCTCTACCGCGTTTAGCAATACGCCCTTAATATGAATGCCGTTTTGCTCAAATCGGCGAATAGCAACGTCAACTTCTTTAACTCGCGTTTTATAATAACGGGCAACTAACAATGAAGTTCCTGCATATCTCCCAATAATCGCAGCATCGGTTACGGCTAAAATAGGCGGGGTATCTATCAATACATAATCATAATGCTCTTCTGCCCAAGATAACAACTCCTTGAATCTATTATGCATAAGCAATTCTGACGGATTAGGCGGAGTATCGCCCCGACTAACAAAATCAAGCTCAGTAAGATAAGTTCTGGTAATAACCTCTTTTAACTGATTCTGACCAGCCAGATATTCAGAAAGCCCCAAAGATTGAGGGCTTTCCAGCACCTTATGCAAATGGCCTCTTCTCATATCTGCGTCTATTAAAAGAACGCGTTTATTACCTAATGCCAATACTGCCGCAAGGTTCACCGAAATAAAAGATTTTCCCAATTCAGGAGCTGAACCAGAAAGAAGAATAACTTTATTTGCGGATTCCATCATTGAAAAATGCAGGGTTGTTCTAAGACTCCGCAATGCTTCAATAGCCAAATCAGTAGGATCATGAATAGCTAATAACCGCAATTTCTGACGATGAATTCTCTTTTTCTGTTGCTGTTCAAGTTTAGCCTGGGTATCAGATAGTGGGATAGTTGCATAAACGGAAATCCCTATTTCTTCCAATTGCTCAGGGCTTTCAATCCCTTTACGGAACATTACCCTTAATAAAACGACTCCGACTGATAATATAAGCCCTAACATTGTCATAGCGGCAATGATCAATGACTTTTTCGGTTTTACAGCTGAACTTTCTACAACAGCTTCATCAATAATACGTACATTACCAACCGTCCCCGCTTTCAGGATGTTCAATTCCTGCTGTTTATTGAGTAACTGAACATAAATTTCTTGTCCAACCTGAACATCCCGGGTTAAACGTAAAATTTCTTGCTGTGTTTTGGGTAACCGTTTGATTGACTGATTCAGCTCCTTTTTGGTGTCAACCAACGTCTTGCGCTTATCAAGCAACGCAACATAAGCAGGATGTTGTTTGGTATACAATTGCTGCAACTCAGCTTCTTTGAAAGTCAATTCATTGAGCTGTTTCTCAACCTGGACCAATGTCTCCAGAGCTGATTTTGCTTCAAGTGATAAATCGACAGATTCATTAGCCTGACGATACTGATTAAGTTCCTCCTCAGAACGATTGAGCGCCATTTTAACTTTAGGTAAATGATTCTTTAAGAAACCAAGACTACTCTCAGCCTCTTCTGTCTTTCTTGTCACATTCTGTTGCAAATAATTTTTACTGACACTATCAAGTATCAATTTGATTCTTTTACGGTCATTACCTTCTATTTCAAGCGAGATAATCCCGGTATTATTTCCTTTCTCCGTCACCCGTAAAGCTTGTTGTAGCGAGCGAATGGCATCCAACCGGGGCCGTTTAACCAATGTAAAACTTTGCCCTGGAGAAGCCAAGATATTTGAGATAAGCAAATTTATACCATCAGCATCAAGTACCTTGTTTACTTGCCCATGAAAAACCTGATCGTTAAACTCCAACCGATAATTTTCTGAATCATCAACATATATTTTTATCGCTTTGCCAATATACTCTGATGATACCGTAAAATTTTTAATAACAATGTCAAGCTTCGGCATACCTCGAAGACGGGCAATCCCCTTGCCTATCACAGGAAAATAGTCGGCTGTAACCAGAATATCCAGACTCAATTCCTTTACTGTCTTCCCTATTATCATTCTGGAAGATAATAGCTCCAATTCTGCTGATGTATCTGACTGTCTTCCAGACAGCATATCCGTCATGTCTCCGACTAAAGATAATGCACCACTTTTCTTTTCAACCTGCAATAAAGCATTCGCTTTGTATACAGGTGTAGCAATCAAGGAATAACCAAGACCAATAACCATGAATAAGAGAGTGATTCCGCCAATAGCCCAGCGATAATCGAATAAGGCACTAAGAAGACGGCCTAAATCAATTTCATCACTATCCGTATGTGTGTGATTTGATTTATCTGATGTAGTCATAAAAAGCCTATAATTACTTTCTTAAGAAGTAATGAAAAATAAAAAACCCAGAATCAAAAAATACTTATAAGTTATAATTTACCTAACCAACCATTAGCACTCTTAAATAACAATTGATATACATATTCATAAACCTCAATATCGGATTTATAAGGGTCAGGAATCTCCATTTCACTTAACCAATGACCAAAAAGCATTGTTTTCCCTCTTACCCCTAGGTTTATCCGGTTTACCGCCTCAATATGTTTTTTTTCCATAACCAAAATCAGACTTGATTGCTGACATAATTCACTGGTTAGCTGACGTGCGGTATGCCCTTCCAAAGACAATCCATGTCTGGACGCAACCTTACTTGAAAGCTCATGAGCAGATTTTCCTGTCAAAGCCGATATTCCCGCAGAATAAATCTCTTTCTGGGGAAATAGCTGCCGCAATAAACGCTCCCCTGTTGGAGATCGACAAAGATTACCCACACACACAATCAAAATAGAATTAAACATTAATTAGGCCACGTACGAATCCATCGGGTTGTTTCAGTCAGGTTATTAATGCTTGATATCGTTGGCACCAGTTGACTGATAACCCGGTTCCAGCGAACAATGGGAGCACTGGTAACATAAACAATATCATAAGGTTGCAAATTAAACTCAGTTCCCAGAATTAACGCCGTTGCATCCTTGGCATTGAGCTGATAAACATTAGCTATTTTTCCATTATTATCAGGCACATTGCGCAATGAACGGATAACAAAAATTCCACTCGCATCGCTTGATAATTGATCCATACCTTCAGCGTTACCCAATGCTTCTGTCAAGGTCATACCACTGCGATCCATACGCAACGTGCTCTGTTTTCTAACTTCCCCCATAACAAATACTTTCAAATCATCATTGCGAGGAATATATAAGATATCGCCAGAATAGAGCAGACGATTTTGCTTCAGATCACCATTTTGCATTAAATCCTGGAGAGAGATAATCGTCTCTTTCCCTTTATGGGTCAAAATGACTCTTTTCCAGTCAGCATTTTCAGTCAAGCCACCAGCATGGTTAATCGCATCAATAATAGTTAAAGGAACATTGGTGATAGGCTGTTGATCAGACTTGGCAACTTCGCCTGTTATATAGGCTTTTTGTGAACGAAAAGCAGCAATATTGACATCAATCTGAGGAGATTCGATATATTTTGATAACTTCTCTGTAATCAAAGTACGCACTTGAGTGACCGTTTTCCCTTTCACATGAAGTTTGCCAATATATGGATAAAAAATCGTTCCGTCAGAATGCACCCAGTTACCCGTATCACTGGCACTACGATACTGCCCCGCTGGTATTGTCAATTCAGGATGATCCCAGACAGTAACCATAATGACATCACCCACACCAATACGGTACTCATATTGCTGTAATTCTTTATCTAATTCAGGATTAGGGCGTGCAATAGCTGAATTTACTCGTAATTTTTCAATTAACCCTGGTGTTACCGGATAAACATTTACCAAATTATTAATATCATAGTTACTATCATTATCATTGATTATTTCTTTATTATAAACAGGAAGACTACTCCCAGGAGTAACAGTACAACCACCTAATAACATAGAGCCGGATGATGCCAGAACTATAATTAATTCCTTAATATTCATCAGAAATTTATCCTTAAAAAATAATAAATAAAAAAATACATCAATTAGTATTAATTATAATCTCCCTAAGAAAACCAGATTATAATATAATAAGATATAATATAATATAAAAATTTTGCTTAAGTATCGCAAGTCTCTATGTTACTGGTCATATCACTTTATAAAAATCAATAGAAATCAACTTAATACTTGAGATAAACTAAAACTATTAAATAAAATATAAACCGGGCAAATAATATTTTTATTAACTATTTAATTATAGAATGTATTTGATAAGGTATTATTGCAAATAAAAAGTAAGAACTACATCCCTCTGATGCAAGATAACAAGAACATTCATCAGAATTTATCGAAATTGAATGCATGATTGAGATTACATTAGAGGAAAAAATACACACCTGCTTGCGTCAAATCAGTGCTCACATAAGTGACCTTGTGATTTTATATGATGATGAAAGACTAAAAAAGCAGCAAATAGATTTATCAAACAAGATAAATTATAAAACACTAAAATTGGCTCCATCATAAACAATATCTCGGTGATATTGAATATTTCCGGACTAATAATTCAATTATTCACACTTTCAGATTGTTCTAATTTTCAATAGCACCACTTTGTACTTTTCACGATTATCTACTACTATCATTGATAGTTTTATATTAGAGACAGAAAACCTGAAAATTGAATATATTACCTAAAAATTTTATCAACTGGGGCTATCATGCAAAAATCAACCATCCTAAGAATAGCCAGACCAACCGACAACTTAAATCAGATTGCCGACATGTACTGCCAAGGTTTAGGGTTTATTATTTTAGCTCAATTCGAAAATCATGAAAACTTTGATGGCATCATATTAGGACATCCAGATCATCCCTGGCATCTCGAATTTACACATCATCATGGTACAACAGCAGGCAGAGCCCCCACACAAGATAATTTACTGGCCTTCTATATATCAGACCATTCAGCGTGGTTACATCAAATATCGTTAATGGAAACCGCTGGTTTTATCGCTGTTCCTTCTTACAATCCATACTGGGATGTTAATGGTAAAACATTTGAAGATATTGATGGTTATCGGGTTGTGTTACAAAACACAGTATCCCCTGTTTAACTTTAAGCATACTTGCCTGATAACCAACCCGCATCTACCTTGTTTTACATTGTGAAATAACATAATCAAAACTCAGCTATTGACACTGAGTTTTGATATACTCCTGCAAGTATTTAGTTTGCTTTTCATTCTCAACAATCATTCTTCGGAGATCGAAATAATCTTGTTCAGCTGCCGGGTTAAATCGTGGGGTTCCTGCATGGCCCATGCTGCCAGAGGAACCGGTTTCGCTTTGATTACAGGTTGCCGCGATACGCAACCGGAGGCGGCCAGCGGCAACATCACCACGAAGAGCATCAATTTCAGATTTGGCATTGGCAAGTTCCTTTGTATATTGATTATCCAGTTCAGACAGGAGCTTTATCCTCTCTTGCTGACTGGCGATTTCATTCTGTTGCTCTAGCAACTCGCTCTGTAGCTGGACTGTCGTATCAAGCTGTTTAGTGTACTTACCGTAATAGTGATGAGCCACCAACGAGACAAGAACCAGTGCAACAAAGGTGTAACCATGTGAGTTAAACTTCATCATATCGCCCTACAAAAGTGAAAAGGCTTTATTAATGACCTCGTTGTTATAGGGCTGACTACCATTCTCTACGGTAATAATGGCCTTAATCAGTTTTGTCATAAATGCCTGATTAAACACATCAACAACCTGGTCGCAGGTAACATCGGTGTCTTTACACACACGATTAACATAACCCTCGGTATTATTCTCATTGGGAGGTGCCCAGCGTGAAATAATCCCCTTCACTGTTTTTAGACCATATTTCCGATTGTAATTATGTAAAATTTTAATCATTGCCCGAATACCATATTCAGGGCCGACAAACTGACAAAAAGCGTTATCGGTACGCTGTGTTCCAGGAACCAAACCTTGCCAGTCATCACCCCAACGGATATTGCCGGGGTTATTGTTTCGAATGCCTCTGCTCATCATTTACTCCTTCTACTTATTGCCTGTTTTGTTATTAACCACTTTTCTTAAGATCTGACCAAAATAGTCAGTGCCCAGATAACCAATAATGACACTGCTGATGTAAGCCAAATCCGTGCTCATACCAAAGAAATCCAACACATCACGAATAAACCAGGCAATCATGGCGCACATGATGGCATCCATAATTGTCGTCCAGAACTTACCTCCGTTATATCGACCTCTGAGATAAGCCATTGCAGCAGCCAGTGCCGCACCTATACCTTGCTCTTTGACTGACAGCAGCCATAACCATAGCTGCATCCAAATGTCAGGCTGTTTATCCATGTATTTCATCCTTTCTCCCATTGATACAATGGGAGTCCACAGGCTGCCGTGTAGCCTTAAATTTGAGTTAATAGGAATACTGCGAAATCAGTAGAATAAGAAAAGGCCACACATAGCGCAGCCTTAAATTTTGTAAGGTGATTACTTACATTTAGTATAATTCCGTGCTCATCAACAAACACCGGTTGTGTATCATTATGTATCATGGAGTGATAACAATTAATAGATATATAACTTATTAGTGTATTAACTATTCAAAAAATAATATCATCCTTGATAACTACTATTAATTTTTCTATAAAAATAAAATTTAAAATTCATTTTTTTAATTTTTTAGCATCGTATCCTTAAATTAAAAGTCAAGGCTCATTACTGTTCCTTTAATATAAGGTCTTTTAATAAGAGATTATAAATACCACGCTGGGTTTCTTTTCAGTGTTGTACGCAATTTACATTCAGAACATCGTAGTCACCAATTAATGAATTTATTTAAAAATAATATTAATTTACAACGTATAACAAACCATAACTCATGATAATTATGCACACCAGATAATAAATCTCTCAAAGCAATTTGACTGACAAAACGTTTCGCTAACAATATTTTTAAAGCAGGATCTTGTATCTTTTTTCTGTACAAAATAAAAAAACTTCCAACCTCTCTTATTGCATGACGATTAAGTGCTCTTCTTAACGAATATTTACCTTTAATTTCTTTTGATATTTTAATAATTGAATCAACTACAGTAATATAACTATCAGCTCTATGATACAATTTTTGAATTTCTCTTGATCGAGTTATTGATTTCAGATTATGTCGATAACAATACAATAACTCCTCACAAAAACCGATTCTATTCGCTATAAGTGACAAATTAATTGTCCATAAAATATCCTCATGAAGGGTATTTTCTTTAAATTTTAATTGGTTGTTTATAATCAGTTCTTTTTTAATAAGTTGTAACCAAACAAAATGTGGCCATTCTCTACATTTAACGCAATATTCTATCCACTCTTCACCCGTTAACACACGGCCATAAGGCTGTCTACGTGTTATTCTTTTATTTTCCTGTGAGAATGGCTCTTCTGTAAAACTCACGCCATTACCAATTAACACATCTAATCTTTGTTCAACAGCTTGATCAAGCCATTTCCTTAATATTTGTGGTTTTAGCCAATCATCACTATCAATAAATAAGATCCACTCTCCTAGCGCATACTTTATGCCATAATTCCTGGCTATTGAAACACCACTATTCTCTTGATTGAAGATTCTTATTCTATTATCTCTTTTTTTATATTCTTTGATTGCCGTCAAGCTATTATCAGTTGAACCATCATTAATAATGATGACTTCAAAATTAATATTTTCTTGCGAAGATATTGAGTCTAGCAAATAGACTATATTATTTTCATCATTAAAAATAGGTATAATAATAGTAATATCAAACTGAAACATATTTAATCCTTCTAATGAGTTAATTACTTTTATTTTCATGATGAAAATGTCCCTTTTCCTCGTTACTATTCGAAAACCATACAATATTTTAAGGGCTATTGGTAGATCAGATTAAACAATTTCACTGAAATAGTTAATAGTGAAGTATAAAAATGAAAAGAAAAAATAGAGAATTTACATGTTACTGTTTCATGTAATAATAGCCATAGCAATTCAATTTTATTAATCCAAGATAGATAAATCCGTAAATAAGATAGAGTAAATCTGGAATGATTAAACAGTCATACCTCTATCTGATGGACTCTACGGATCACATCGTTATCCACTATTAACGTTATTATCCTGGTCTTTCAGCATATCGGTTTTAGGTAAGAATATCTTATTTCCAGCCATCACTTTAATATGCATAAATACTCTGACACAAAAAAATAAAAAATCACCCTCATCGTTTGTAATATAAATATTGGGATAAGAATATAAGAAATCTGTCATGCTAGTCGGTAAACAATATCGTTCCTTAATCGATTTTACAGATATTGCAATGCCAACTATGATATATTTTATTTAGCCGTGACTGGATAAAAAACACATTAATTTGAAGGTAAAAAAGTCAAGTATAGCAAAGCGATAGGAATAATCAGGAAACAACAGCGGAATACATTATCAGAAAGATTATCCAATCTTTAATATAAGAATAGTGATTCATGCAATGTATTATTGCATAGATATTTAATATTTAAAATCAATTAAATCACATATTAGATAATGTAAATTAAATAGCCCAAGATATTGACTATTCAGGCTTATAAACATTCTGGATAACAAGGTAAAGGAGACAATTGCATTACAATTCTTTTTCCTGTCACGATTCGTTGTTGACTCTTTGCCTGTACCGCTCGTTTCCCATCCCAGCGCAGACGGGTTCTTAAAAACAACTCATCATGGGAAAATTGTGGATTTAAACGCATAGAAAAAGTGAGAGGTAACATATCTAAACGATAATTCATCTCACCCACTGTCAATACTTTTCCTTCAACAGCAGTAAGCAATGACAGCTCGACGTTTGCTGTTCTGGACAGAGAAATTGGCATGGTTACATCCCCTTCAATCAGTGGTGATGCTTCATTCTTGATTACCTCACTGACACACCCAGTAATCAGCAAACACAGCAATACTAGTCCTATTTTGGTCATAACAGACTAATTCTACGTTGTGATAACGGGGTGTACTGCCCATCCAGTAAGCGCTGTAACACTGTCTCATGTTCAGGCTCTATTACAAGGCCTCTACTCAGCACAGCAGAAAGCGGCTCATGAACGTTTTGCGGTACATGCCCAGGTATAACCCGGCGACCACAACAAAGATTATCATTCTCATCAGATACGTTTGTTAAACGAATAGGCAATGAATTATCAATTTTCATACTCGCATTCCCAGAGATGTACTCAGTTGAGAGTCAGTTGGAAGTTGAGCCTGCAATAACTCCAGCCAAAACTCGGCATGATCCAACATACTTGAGAGGCTCTCCTCAAAAGCAGCCAGATTCAGCCGACTGGCTGACATTTGCCGATAAAGCTGCACCATCAGAGTTGACTCATCAAAACCAAAGTGAAGATCAAACTGATACCAATGACGATTAAAACTGGCTAATTGACGGAAAATGCCTTCCCCGACAGCAGTGATATCAGCAACATCTACCTGTAAAACGAGTTGGTCACGTTCAGGAATTAAGATTAAAGAGAGGTTAAGATGCTCGTCAAAACAGAGAGCAGCTACACCTTCATGATTTAACGCTAAATGTGGCAAGGCAAATTTGGCAGCAAATTCAGCCAAAACTTGGTTGATGATAACTATCACATCCATGGATTACTCCCGCAGAGAAGGAAATCAGGCAAACTTGAAGCTACCGTGCGGTTAAGCAAGCGGGTTACTCCCGTAGAAAAGGGAGTTAGTTTACTACCATCATCTTTTATGCCTCTGTCACTCAAAGGCAGTTCTTTTAATAAAAAGGTCACTCCAGTGAGTGTAAACCAAGTGACAAATCATCAGTGAAGTGCTTTTTCTGTAACGCATTCTGCTCTATAAATGTCCTGCGAAGATGACTATTTCAAGGAGATACTATCGTGAGATAAGTTCTCTTGGTCATCTTAGTTTTATACTAGTCTTGGTAAATCAAAGCCCTGACCAAAAAACCAAAGCGTTATTAACAAGTTGAGCGCCCTTTTCTGGGCGCTCATGCTTACAATATCAACGTTTATCGGCTACCAGAATTACACCACACCAGCCGCCGCACGCCATGCCTGATTATAGCCCTGAGAGAGTTGTTGCAAAAGTTGCAAGACATCTTTCATGAATTCGATATTCGATGATATCTGATCTTGAATCTTTTGTTTTTCACTCTGGGCAATAGACGCATCGACTTCATGTTCCTTGGCTTTGGCCTGAGAAAGCCCCTGCTCTACCTGCACTGAACTATCAGACATCTTTCCTAAAGAGTTCATCACTGTGCTGAAGAGCTGCTGTTTACTATTGCGATTCTCAAAAATCAAAGTGAGAGATTTCAGAATATTCGCATCATTGAGTTGTGCTTTATCCCATACCTTACCAATTGCTGCCCGATCCATATCACTACTTTTACCTAACTGCTGCATCTTAATGTCGATAAATTCGTTACGGGCGGCAATATTATTTTCCAACGTTTTCTGCTGCTTAACCGCCTGGCTATTCTTAAAAGCAGAGAAACCACCTACCAGTGCTGATCCAAGCGACATCACACCTGAAACAACAGCCATAGCAATCATTAACTTAGCACCATGACGCATCTCATCCACTTGTGACTTCTGAGCATCAATAGTTGCTTTATTTTCAGTATCACGCTGCAAAATACCCAATTCACGCATCTTCTTGGCAATCTCAAAAAGTAGCGACAGCATATCCAGTGTATTACTCAATTCTTGCTTGACATTACCTAACCGGCTAAGATCAAGGCCCTGCTTCGGTGCAATCAAGTCAACTTTATCCATACGCCCAGCTTTTTCCTGCTGTTGGATAGCTGCTTCATGTGCTGTTGTCACCGAACTTTTATCAGTCACAATATAAACACTGTTATTGATCACCTGATGACTATTGATACTATTAATAGTTTCCATCTTTTTACTCCCTAAATTTCATGCGGTCGGCTGGCAAGATTGTTCATCATGTCACCCCTGGCATTGAGCATCTTGAAAACCATTTCCATTACATGCTGGAAAGATTCCACCATCTGGGATAGCTCTTCTTTAAGCTTATCCATAACAGCCTGGAATGCCGTCAACTCACTACGTGAAAGTTGCACATCTGCTTGTCGATTAGCCGATTTAGCCTGGAACGCAGAATTGGCAGTTTTAGCAACACCATTCGCTAGATCAACAGCCACGTCACCCACCTGCATACCCACTTTCACGCTACGAGCCATGGCATTAGTTGCTGTACCGGCGAATTTCGCAGAAAACTCTGCCGCCTTTACTGCCACCTTAGACGCGACCTCAACCGCAACTTTAGCCGCTACCTCAGCCACTTTACTGCCAACCTTAGGTGCCACTTCAGCCACTATTTTGCCCATCTTAGCGCCCATCTTGGCTATCGCTCCTACTGCTGAACCACCGAAACTAACCGCTGCTGCTGCCACAGCTATTATAACCTCAAGCGCAGTCATCACTGGCCCCAGCCACTTCATAGTTTCCTTGCTGATTAAACCGTCTTGAGCCGCTTGTTGCAGTGCCTGAGACACCACGCCCATTACTCCTCCGGCGATCAGCATAGCGCCTGCTACCGCACCGACCCCGGTAGCAACCATGATGGCTCCGACCACAATTGAAGCAATCGCACTGATCCAGCCGAAGATTTTGGAGAATAACCCGGATTTCTGCGCCTCTTTGGCAGCGTTTTCGGCTTCTTTGATCTTCTGCTGATTCTCATCCATTTTCTGCAAGCTTTCGTGGCGCGCCCGCTGGATATCCTGAATCTTAAGCTTCGTTTGATTACGTTCGATCTCGCTGGTCAGTTTACCTAGCTCAATTTCTATTTCCTCAAATGAGGATAGCGCCAGGGAGGACAACCGCGAAGTTTCTGTAAACTTTGTTGTCAGTTCTGCTATCAGCCCTGTTGTCTGCTTAGTATTTTGCATAACCGATGAAAGCAAACTAGCCACTTCCCCTTGTTGCTGAACACTAAGGCGAGCACTACTCCCTGTCGATGGCACCGATAATGCTGGTAATACTATCCTTTGTGATTTAGCTACATCAGGCGGCCCATTACCAGCCTGGCTAAACGTAACGCGATCCTCTCCTTTAGGGGGTGTAGTAATGGAGCTCCCACCAACCTGAAAAATTTCCCCTAATTGAGGAATCTGAGGTTTATTTACTATCGGATCCATTTTCCTGAGTCCTTTTTATTGTGATAGCTTCTAACATTGCACTAGAACTGGCAGCTAAAGCAGCCTGTTCCGGCAAAGCTGCCGCAAGCTGTTGGGCTGAGTAGAAGCCACTCTCAGCTCCATCAAGCTCTCCTAATTGCAGGAGACATTCGGCAGCATGAAATGGAAAACGGGGTTCATTAATATCAAGCATTGCTCCGTAGCTATAACTTTGAATTGCCTGTTCTAATTGCCCCATAGCCTGGCGGCATGCACCCAATCCAAGGAAGAACCGGGAGTCATAGTGATCCAACATGCATAAAGCCTGGAATATCTTATGCGCATCCTGCCATTTGCCTGACTGATACTGGTTGAACGCTAGCGAATAAAGCTGCTCAAGCGTACCACTGGAGACATCCTTCAGCATGGCAAGTGTGCCACCATCATTGAAAAAGGCTTCCAATTCTTGTTCATACTGGTCAGAAGTCGTAGGTGTTTCCTGGTGCTCCATAATCATTCCTTAAATTGCGCCGAGAATATTGCGCATAATGCTGTCGTATTTCTGGATAAAACGGTTCAACGCTTCAATAGCCGCGTTGTAACGGGAACTAACATCATTTAAACGCGTGGTTTTTTCCTGGACAGTATTGTTTAGTGGATTTACGCGATCGTTGACCGAAGTAGAAAAGTTGGCCAGTTTATTATTATCCTTGTCATATTCATACGAGGTCGCCAGACCACTCATAGCTCCACTTTGCTTGTTGGGGCTTTCTAAAAAGTCCTTAATGGAGAGGTTCCGTGATCCATTAGATATCTTGATTAGCAACTTATATTCAGCACTCTTCTCAAAAGTGGCCTCATCACTAAAACCATATTTCTTATAATCCAGCAAGTCGAAGGAACTAGTCTTATTAATCTCAAGCTTCCTATTAGCTGCTAATTTCGCATTAATCTCCGACTGAATAACACTGTAAACCTTTAGCTCCGCAGTCAATGCAGCCAACTCATCACGCAATTCAAGTCGTTTTTTATCATGACCTAACATGACAGAGGTAAATACTTCAATGACGTCATCATCAAGACGATCCGGCGTTAAATTAAAATGAACAGCAGCCAAGAAATCCCTTAATGTCCAGTCAGTTTTTAATGTCGGATTATTCAAGAAGGATTTAAGATTTTCGATCCCATTTTTTATTTGGCTATCGAAGTGACCACCCTTAACAACCGCATCCGCTGGCAGGAAATAGGCAATCAATTTTTTCAACAGCTCTTCATCGCCAGTAATAACCTTGCTCCCACCCGAATCATATTTCGCTTCAATCTTAATCCCCTTATCGAGAATAAGCTTAACCAAACTATCAAGCTCAGAAGATCCAGAACCTTGTAGTCTATCCAGCGAAACCTTATCCAGATCTGCTAAGAAAAGCTGTGGGTCATTTTGATATGGCCTAATTTCCATCTTTAAATCCTTATACAATAATGCCACGCATACGAGGTGGGCGGCGGAGACGCTTTCCCTCTTCCAGAGAGTGAGGATGGCTGCTTCGTAAGCGATTAACTTCTGTTAACAGCTCCTGCTCGGCATGCTGAACCAAAGAAGTATCAGCATGACCAAACAGCTCTGCTCCCACATTGGGATTGATGTCCAGAGACTGCCACATCTCTTGCAATAGTTTCAGCCTGTGATCACTGTCCCTAATAGCTGTTTCAGCAGCTTGCAGTACTTTGGCATTGGGTTCCTCTTGCATCAGTGACTCCTATAATAAAGACAGATATTGATTCTTCCTGTCAGAGTTAGACTTTTTTTTGTCGTTTTCTCATTTGATGTAACGATATAACGCGATTGGCCTCTAACTCGAACCAGCCCGGGGTTAACTCACTCGCTCCTGTCCAACGGAGATAAAAACGTGCCAGACGTTGATCATTAAGGGGTGAATCAGCCAAAGTGTTGACTTGACCATAAAGCCTGCTACCTGGTCCAAGCACTTCCATCGTTGCTGTTGCCAACAGATAAAGGGGAGCAAATGGATTAGCAAGTCCCCGGCGCTGCCGGGAACGACGTAACATGACGATCCAAACTCTCGGTGCATCATAGCGCCAAGCGATTTCACAATCTTCACACCACACGCGCCAGCCAAGAGGAATCGGGCTACTCCCCATACAATGAGGCTGCACCGAATAACCGCGCGCCTCAAACCAAGGAGTCAGTGGATCATGATTCATAGACAAACCCTACCAAGAGGCTGAATATTGATCTGTTGAGTTAACTCCTGATATGAAAGCACCGGCAAGCCGTGGTGATCACCTTCAATTAACTTGCGTACATAGCGACGAATATCCATTGATACGATCAACACCGGCTTATTCTGCATCTGCGTTAAATCACCTACCGTTTTTTTCATCTGTTCAAGGAAACTTTGCGTCACCGCCGGGTCCAGCGCCAAATAACTCCCAGCACTCGTCTGACGAATACCTCCCCGGATCTGCTCTTCTACCTGCTGATCTAATAAATAAGCGGGCAGGATGTTGTTACCATTAGCATACTTGTAACAGATGTAACGCTTGAGGCTGCTACGAATATATTCCGTCAACTGAACTACATCTTTCTCCTTTTGTCCCCATACCACCATAGCTTCGAGGATCGCACGTGTATTGCGAATAGAGATATCTTCTCCCACCAGCCGTTGCAGTATCTCAGTCATCCGTTGCAATGGGATGATGCGCATGGCCTCCTTAACCAACTCACCATAACTGCCCTCCATCTGCTCCAGAAGATAACGGGTCTCCTGCACACCAATAAAATCTTCAGCGTACTCCCGTAACACATGTGACAAATGCCAGGTGATCACCTGAGACATCGACAAAACAGCCATCCCAGACTTAGCTAAACGTTCCTGATGTGCTTCGGCTACCCACAACGTAGGTTGATTAGGTAACAGTGGTTCTCCTTCCTCATAAGGGATAGCCAACAATTCCAACTGACTGACTGGTTCCTGTACCAACAGATGTTCTGAACGCAGCCGACCACGGGCGACAGGTACCTCTTGTAGTTGGATCAAGTACTCCCCCTGCTTCATACCCTCATTAAAGCGTAAGTGGATACCTGGAAAAGGTACTCCCAAATCCAGATAGAGAGCGCGCCGTACCCGTATTAATTCATCGTTAAGCGAAATGGCTTCCAATTCAGCCTGTAATCCGGTATCCACATCAATAAGTAAAGGAACCGTCATCGCGAATTCCTCTTTCTCACTGAGCTTCCCGCCTTTGGCTTTACTGCCCATCTTAGGCTTAGATTTGGCTGCCGGGGCACCTGCCCCTTGGGCTAACAGGCTGGGAAGATCAGCTTGCTGACTCACGTTGACTTGCCGCTGACGCTGGAACAAAAAATAACCGCCACCGGTCACCACCAGCGCAAGCATAAAAAAGATTAATGTCGGGAATCCAGGAATAAGGCCAAACAACGCCAATAAAACACCACCAATCAACAACGCTTTTGGTTGAGCAATGATCTGTTCACCAATCTCATTACCCAGATCCGAAGAGTCTTCTGACGAAACACGGGTAACAATGATACCCGCCGTGATGGCAATCAGTAGTGCCGGTACCTGGGAAACCATGCCATCACCCACGGTCAAAATGGCGTAAAGCTGCAATGCATCAGAAGCAGACATCCCTTTCTGAGTGACGCCTATGGTTATCCCACCCAAGATGTTGACAAAGATGATGAGGAGACTGGCAATAGCATCACCTTTAACAAATTTCATCGCACCATCCATCGAACCAAACATCTGGCTCTCTTTCTCGATAGTGCTGCGTCTCTCCCTGGCTTCATTGACGTCGATAACGCCAGCACGCATATCTCCATCAATGCTCATCTGTTTGCCGGGCATAGCATCAAGAGAAAAACGCGCGCTAACCTCAGCCACACGTTCTGAACCTTTGGTGATGACGATAAATTGTACGATGGTGATGATCAAAAAGATCACTATCCCCACGATCAGGTTTCCACCAACTACGAAATTACCAAAGGTATAGACAATCTTCCCGGCGTCAGCCTGCAAGAGGATCATCCGGGTGGTACTGATTGAAAGCGCCAGACGAAACAGGGTTGTCACCAGCAATACCGCGGGGAAGGCAGAAAACTGCAAGGGGGAGTTTATATAAACCGCCATCATCATTAGTACGACAGAGATGGTTATATTAATGGCGATCAAAATGTCCAGCAGAAAAGGAGGAAGTGGCAGAATCATCATGAAGACAACTGCTAACAACAGTATTGCCAGCATAATATCTTTGCGCTCGCCGATCCGGCTTAATAACTCAAGCCCGCGATTCATCGTACAGTCCCTTGAGAGAGATAACGCTGATAAGCACTGCGTGCTTCTTCCAGGTTCCCTTCCTGTTGGCAGGCCCGGCTGACACAAAGCCAAAGAGCCTCACTTTGTTCTCCCTGATCCCGTAAGAGAGCACAATGTTCTTTCGCCATGCTCCCTTCTTGCAGTTTAAGTAATGAAACCACCAAAGCACGGCGTCCTTCCTGATGTTCAGGATGCAAAGCCAGTAGTGCATCCAATAAAATACGGGCTCGGTCAGGGTGACCGTACTGGAGTTGAAGCCAGCCGAGTAACAGCAAAGCACTTTGCTGTTTAGAACTTAAAGTCATGGTTATACCTTGTGCAACAGGTGCAGGGCCATTTGCAGCAACTGTTCATCTTGATTCATCTTTTCCAGCAGGGAAACAGCTTGCTGTACCTTGATGTCATCACCTTGTTGCAAAGTTGCACGCAAGCTACTGACAGCCTGACGGAAGTCATGGGGACGTAACAGAGAGTGAAACCCATCTTGTGGACAGGCAAAGGCCAACAAAGCCTGATCAGCTTTATTGGCTGGATAAAGACACGCAGAGTGAGTCTCAACGGATTGACCATCGGGCAATAACGTATAGCGATCAGGCAAGCCAACCCCTATTTCTTCCCGGCTGATCGCCGTCAGTTGCTCAATGCCTATATGGGCGGAGGCGATTCTGCTCACGAAGCGAGCACCTCACGTTGTACTCTTAGCAAAGAGCGAAATGCCTGATGCAGCAAAGGCAGCGTTATATGCCGTTCATCCAATGTCACAAACAACAACAAGCGATCTTCTCCCAACCAACCACAACGCAAGGGCAGTTCTGGCCCCTGACCGCTAAAGGTGAGTAACATTGCCTTAACCATTGCGTCTCTCCCCTGATGCCAGGGAATTTCATGGGCTAGCCAAAGCGTTAATGATCCACCATAACGTTCAATCTGTAACGTACCAGAATATTCAAAATCGATTTGGATCAAGGGACTGGCAGCATCAGACATCTCCATCCCCAAATCCTGACAAAACTGGAGCAATTGTGGCTCTATCCAGTTCATGATGCTCCCTCTCCTGACCACAATTCGTCTTCTTCTCTCTCAATTGCTGTATCAAGCGCCAGTTGACAAGAATTAAGCAAATTTTGCCGCTGTTCTTCATCACTGAACACCTCCACCGGAATCAATCGAATCAATCGCTTCAACTCCCGGTAGAAATGAATTTGAGTTTGGCTATTCTGCAATCCCAAAGCCTGACCGAGCATTTCAACATCCCGCACATTGGCCCAGCGTTTCTCAATCAGAGAAACGACATCACCCATAAGGTCAGAAGGCCCGTATGCCATGATTTTCCCCCTCTACCACGCTTTTCCATAACTGTTCAACCTGAACCGACAAACTGTTAAGCAAACGGAGCTTGTGCATGTCACTCATCACACGTTCCAGCTTAATGGGATCAAGTTGTCGCGGTTGGCTGTCCAGATCAGCGCTCAGGGCTTTCATGATGAATCCGGTCACTTCCATCAGGGAGCTGCTCTTGAAATTGGCCTGGATATCTCGCCAGGCCGCTGACAGCCCTTGATAATCCATAACGGCATCACGATAGATGTTACGCAATGCCTGCAAATTACCAACTCCATCTCTGGCTGCTGCCGTGGCATCAGGAGTAATGCGAGCTCCTAACTCGATAGCAATACCTTGCTCTTGCGCTAAACGTGACAACTCCTGCTCAACCAATGTCAATATGGCACGAGCTTCTGGCCTGCCTGCCAACGCATCACGGGCCTGACTCAGTGCATAGAATTGTTCACTCACCTCGCCAGAGAAACTTTCCAAATAAGCCTGTAACTGAGCAATATTAGTCAATTGGCTACTATTTAAATGAGAGATCAACGCTTTAACCTTTTGTTGACGCTCCAGATCCGGCACTTTCTGCAAGTATTCACCCACCAATGCCTCAATTTCCCGCACCCTGGCATGTCCATCGCTAACTTTACGTCTGGAGAGCGGCATATCCTTGCGTTCCGAAAATGCAAAAGTAAGCTCTTCGGCCGCGTCAGCAAAAGACTGGGATGCAGTAACCAATACCACTTTCTCTCCCTGAAACTGACCGACCCTGGCCTGCTCCTGTTGTGCTGTAATCCCGGCATCAGGTTCTGACAAAGTCATCGAATGAAGATGATTCTGGATAATATCCATAGCCTATCCTGTCATATCAGAGTTAATAATGGACAAATTATAAAGATACCGTCCCGGTGCCTATGCCAAAATCAGCCGTGAATTTTTAGCAAAATCCGCCATAACCTATCGCCAAGGATAGGATTCATCGTTATTTCCTCACTGAGGCTGATATAAGAGGCATCAAGCATAAGCAGCAACCCATGAACCGGGAAGCTTCACTGATCAAAGCTGGGAACAGCTACGCAAACTCCAACCATTTTCTAAAAACTCCCGACTCAGATTGCAATCCCTTCCCCTTTCCCTTCTTTATAGTACTCGCAGCAGAGGTTATATAAACGATCATGAAGCTTTCCCTTGACCATATTCCCGGCCAAATGCGCCATGCTATTAATGAATGTCGACTCATTCAGATTCGCGGCAGGGTTACTCAAGTCACGGGTACATTACTTAAGGCTGTCATCCCCGGTGTGCGGATAGGTGAACTTTGTCATTTACGCAATCCTGACAATACACTATCCCTCCTGGCAGAGGTGATTGGGTTCCAACAACATCAAGCCCTGTTGACACCTCTTGGCGAAATGTTTGGTATCTCTTCAAATACTGAAGTGAGCCCAACCGGAGCCATGCATCAGGTTGGCGTAGGTGATTACCTGTTAGGACAAATCCTTGACGGACTGGGTAATCCTTTTTCCGGCGGACAGTTGCCGGAACCACAAGCTTTGTATCCGGTTTATCGGGATGCTCCGGCACCCATGAGTCGCAAACGGATTGAGCACCCACTCTCACTCGGCGTGCGGGCTATTGACGGCTTGCTAACCTGTGGTGAAGGTCAGCGTATGGGAATTTTTGCCGCGGCGGGCGGTGGTAAAAGTACGCTGTTATCTACGTTGATTCGTAACGCTGAAGTTGATGTTACTGTGCTGGCACTCATTGGTGAACGTGGCCGCGAAGTGCGGGAATTTATCGAATCGGATCTGGGCGAAGAAGGGCTGAAACGTTCAGTGTTGGTAGTCGCTACCTCAGATCGTCCAGCGATGGAGAGGGCTAAGGCTGGATTTGTGGCGACCTCAATCGCTGAATACTTCCGTGATCAAGGCAAACGTGTTCTCCTGCTGATGGACTCCGTGACCCGTTTCGCCCGCGCACAACGAGAAATAGGTCTGGCTGCCGGCGAACCGCCAACCCGACGAGGTTACCCACCGTCAGTCTTCGCGGCGTTACCACGGTTAATGGAACGTGCCGGTCAATCTGACAAAGGATCAATTACCGCCCTTTACACTGTATTAGTGGAAGGAGATGACATGACAGAACCCGTAGCGGATGAGACCCGTTCGATCCTTGATGGTCACATTATTTTGTCACGCAAGCTGGCTGCGGCTAACCATTATCCAGCTATTGATGTGTTACGTTCCGCCAGTAGGGTGATGAACCAGATTATCACTCCTGAACACTTGGCTCAGGCTGGTTTGTTACGTCATTGGCTGGCTAAGTATGAAGAAGTTGAGCTTTTGTTGCAGATCGGAGAATACAAGAAGGGGCAAGATCCCGTTGCTGACAATGCCATTGCACACATTGAAGCAATACGTAGCTGGTTACGCCAAGGCACTCATGAAACAAGTGATTTGCCGCAAACTTTAGCGCTCTTGCAGCAGATAACGAAACAATGATTAACCGTTTACAACGTATAAAAGCACTACGTGTTGAACGCGCTGAACGACATTTTTCCCTGCAACAAATGAAACTTCAAACGACGCGTCAACACCATCAACAAGCTTTGCAAGCCTCGCAAGATTACTGTCAATGGCGAATAGAAGAAGAGCAACGGCTTTTTAAACTGTGTCAAGGCCAACCCATTGACTGCAAAGGTCTTGAACGCTGGCAACAACAAGTTGCCCTGTTACGCGAAAATGAAGCGCAGCTAGAAAAGGAAGTCGCTGAAATGGCCGAAAAAGTGGAACTGGAACTGCGTCAACTAAAAGAATGCCAACGTGTACTGCACCACGCACGTCAGCAGCAGGAAAAATTTAACGAATTGGGCCGCCAGGAACAAGAGGCGATCCGTGTCCAAAACGAATACCAGGAAGAGCGGGAACAAGAAGAGTTCCATCGCCAACAAGAAAGAGTGTAAAACAGAAAAGCATGAACCCACTGACAGCTATCGGCAAAGGTGTCCCCTCACTCCCAACGTCCCCCACAGCGGCAGACACAGATTTGCAGCGCCGTTTCGAGCAGGCTATCGCCTCTCACGCCACCAATACGCGCCAGTCAACAACACGGCGGATGGATCAACCATTAACCGACACGACCAGAAATAGCAAAACAGCGGATCTACATTCCACACATGACGCAAATGACGTAAATGAGGAACTTTCGCTATTCGACCCCACACACAAGGCAACTGATGACCCGCGCAGACACGCCTTACCCCAGACATACCATAGCACCTGTTCTTTTTCACATAAGAGAAAAGAGAACCAAGCTAACCTAGAGCAAAAAAAAGAGTCCCAGGAACATGATATAAGGACAAACTCTCTGGCGACGCCTGACCTCCCAGTACACACTCCCAATCTTGAGCCGGCCAACATGACACCTGCGGTTGTGCCTCATCCATTACCAAGCCAATATGTACCCGTACTACCTCAAAATCAGAAGAAAAGCTTATTGCCCTCTGTTGATCGTCTCAATGAGATCGCTATCGAGATAAAAAAGTCTCTGTCAGCACCCGCTATCCTTGCGCGCCAGCCAGACCTGAACACCCTTGCCTCTAACCTAAAATCGGTTGATATCATGCCCTCTGTTGCGGTCTATCCTGACACAACAGCTATTCCTGCACAGAAAGACGCAAACGATGAACCAGTATATTATGCAGTGGCGCAAACAACGCCCGGCATATCCAGATCTCAGCAAAATACACAAGAACAAGACATCCTTCCCCGCCAGCAGGCAGGTCTGGTTTTCCCTGTTCCCCATGTTAATGAAATCAGCATCACGGAAAAAAAGATCCTTACTGAAATCGAGACATACCATTTATTGGCATCAAAGCCAAAAGAGTCTGACATTCAGCCCTCCTATCCTGGTGAATTAGACGGGAAAATGCCCTTCTTTCCACAAACACAGCTCCTCCCAGGCGAGCGCATACTCGCTACAATGCAAGCAACTTCAACCATTTCCCCACTTTTGGAGGCGCTAATCGATAAATTGAGCGTGGAGATCAGTATCGAACTAACACGGCAGCAACGTCCGCCAACATTACATCTGACACTCCCTAACCTGGGTGCTCTTGAGATTCAACTAACCAATGAGAATGGCAAACTTCAAATAGAGATTTTGGCGAACCCGGCAGCTCAACAACAACTGAAGCAGGCACGCTTTGAGCTGCTTGAACGTCTACAGCTTCTTTATCCAACACAAACTGTCGAACTCTCTCTCCCATCTCAAACGGATAGCGAGCACGGATCACGCCAGCGTCGCAGCGTATATGAAGAATGGAAAAATGATGCATGAATAGCCTGTCCCTACCCAAAGTCTCATTGGAAGAATTGACTCTGCGTCAAACCCTGAGCCGTCATCAGCAACAATTTAGCTGGGCTAATGGTCATCTCACTCTGGATATCGTTTCTCCTCCCCAAACGCTGGACAAGGTGCTGATCGCCCACTGGAAGGGACATACTTTCTCTTTTTACTGCCATGCAACCGAGCTGGCTCTGTGGCTCGCCCCTGATCTACAACAAGCAGATCTGGCCTCACTCCCTCAGGATCTGTTGCTGGCACTGATGGAATACCAAAGCAAAACACTACCAAATCTGTCATGGTCTGCGCTGAGAACCATATCAGAACTCTCTTTATCGGCCTGCTTATTACTACGCCTTGAGCGGCCAGGTGCCACATTACCACTCTGGTTACCAGAATCCTCGCCCTTATTTGCCATATTGCCAAAACGTCAACCAAACGAGTACTTGCCCATTCCATTACAACTGTCTCTGCAATGGGGAGCAATAAACCTGACTTTAGACGAGTTTCATACCCTGGAACCAGGGGACGTACTGCTACTGTCCCCACAGCAACAGCCAGATGCTTCTCTGTTAGCACATCTGGAAGGGCGACCTTGGGCCTACTTTAAATACCATGAACAGAAACTGGAGTTAATCACTATGCACACACTCTCTCCTGACACTCCTGACAGTACACCGGTAACGGACTTAAACAGCCTGGAGGTTCATGTCAGTTTCGAGGTTGGTCGTCAGACCTTGGATTTACATATGCTTACCAGTCTGCAACCCGGTTCATTACTCGATCTTGGTGTTCCACCAGACGGTGAAGTACGTATTCTCGTCAATCAGAAATGCCTTGGTTCAGGGCGGCTGGTAGATATTCAGGGGCGTCTGGGTGTAAAAGTTGAACATCTCTTTACGGAGAAACAATCATGATCCAACTACCAAACGAGTTGGATCTTATCATCGGGCTGGCCTTACTGGCTCTGCTCCCCTTTATTGCGGTGATGGCCACCTCTTTCCTCAAATTGGCAGTGGTATTTTCTTTGCTGCGTAACGCCTTGGGAGTACAACAAATCCCACCCAACATGGCTATGTATGGATTGGCGATTATCCTCACTATCTATGTCATGGCCCCAGTGGGTTTCGCTACTCAAGATTATCTGCGCCAGAATGAAGTTTCATTCAGTAACGCTGAATCGGTAGAAAAATTTATGGAAGAAGGTGTAGCACCTTACCGGAACTTTCTCAAACAACATATTAAGCCCAGTGAGCGCACTTTCTTTATCGATAGCACCCGACAGATTTGGCCAAGCCAATATGCGGACCGGCTGGAACCAGATAGCCTGCTGATCCTGCTGCCAGCCTTTACAGTCAGTGAATTAACCCGAGCTTTTGAAATTGGGTTTCTTCTTTATCTGCCGTTTATTGCGATCGATCTCATTATTTCTAACATCCTGCTCGCAATGGGGATGATGATGGTTTCCCCTATGACCATCTCTCTTCCTTTCAAGTTACTGCTATTTGTCCTGCTTGATGGCTGGACACGCCTGACACACGGCCTTGTCATCAGTTATGGAGCCTGAATATGAGTAATGCTGATATTCTGCATTTTACCAGCCAATCGCTCTGGCTAGTGTTAATTCTTTCCCTGCCACCGGTATTGATGGCCGCCGCAGTGGGAACATTGGTCTCATTGATCCAGGCACTTACCCAAATACAAGAACAAACGCTGGGTTTTGTCATTAAATTAATTGCTGTCATTATCACCCTGTTCGCTACGGCTACCTGGCTTGGCAACGAGCTCTACAGCTTCGCCAACATGGCCTTTCTCAAGGTGCCACTGATCAAATGACCCTACCAGAGCTCCAGCAACAAATCCTTGCTTATACCCTGCTGTTACCCCGCATTATGAGCTGTTTTGTGATATTTCCTGTACTCAGCAAACAGATGCTGGGCGGTGGACTGATCCGTAACGGTGTGGCTTGCTCACTGGCCCTCTACGTTTATCCAACAGTAGCAGGTAACCCGCTGCCAACATTTGGTAGCCTGGAATTGACGCTGTTGCTTGGTAAGGAAGTCTTGCTTGGTCTGCTAATCGGCTTTATCGCTTCTATTCCATTTTGGGCAATGGAAGCCACCGGCTTTATTATCGATAACCAACGGGGAGCAACAATGGCTTCGGTACTTAACCCCTCTCTGGGAAGCCAAACTTCACCCACAGGTCTGCTATTGACTCAAACTCTGATCACGCTTTTTTTCTCCGGCGGCGCTTTTCTTAGTCTGCTTGGTGCCCTATACCAGAGTTATAACAGTTGGCCGGTAGCGCAATTTTTCCCCCATATTACCAGCCAGTGGATCAGTTTTTTCTATGGTCAGTTCAGCTATCTACTGCAACTTTGTATCCTGATGGCAGCCCCTTTATTAATCGCTATGTTCCTGGCCGAGTTCGGGCTGGCACTGATTAGCCGTTTCGCTCCATCTCTCAACGTTTTCGTATTGGCGATGCCGATCAAGAGCGCAATTGCCAGCCTGTTACTGGTTATCTATATCCGATTACTGATGCATCATGCTTATGATAAGGTGTTGTTAACGCTTTCTCCTGTACGCATGTTAATTCCTGTCCTGGAGGCACCATGAGTGGAGAAAAGACGGAACAGCCTACACCCAAGAAACTCAGAGATGCTCGAAAAAAGGGCCAGGTAACCAAAAGCAATGAAGTAGTATCGACCTCCTTAATCCTGGGGCTGATCGGTATGATCATGGTCATGTCCGAATACTATTTGGAACATCTGAGTAAATTGATGCTGATCCCGGCTAGTCTGCTGGAGAAACCCTTTCCCCAAGCCTTCAATCATGTCGTTGAAAACCTGATGCAGGAGCTGGTCTATCTCTGTCTGCCAATTCTGAGCGTTTCCGCTTTGCTATCGTTAGCATCACACCTTGTCCAATACGGCTTCTTGTTGAGTGGGAATTCTATCAAGCCTGATATCAAAAAGATCAATCCTGTTGAAGGGGCCAAAAGAATCTTCTCTATCAAGAGTTTGGTGGAATTCATCAAATCAATACTCAAAGTGACGCTGCTCTGCATCCTGGTCTGGGTTACCTTGGAAGGTAATCTACAGGCGTTGCTGTACCTGCCGGAGTGTGGGACAAGATGTATTACCCCTGTGCTCGGTATGATGTTAACCCAGCTAATGACCGTATGTGGCATCGGGTTTATTGTCATTTCTATTGCCGATTATGCCTTCGAACACTACCAACATATCAAGCAGCTCAGAATGAGCAAAGACGAGATCAAGCGCGAATATAAAGAGAGTGAAGGCAGCCCGGAGATCAAAAGCAAGCGACGCCAATTTCACCAAGAATTACAATCAAGCAATATGCGCGCCAGCGTCAAGAATTCATCAGTGATTGTCGCCAATCCAACTCATATTGCCGTCGGTATCCGCTACAAGAAAGGAGAGACACCTTTACCTCTTATTACGCTCAAGTTCACTAATGCGCAGGCCCTGCAAGTCCGGCGTATTGCCGAAGAGGAAGGTATTCCAGTATTACAGCGAATACCTCTTGCACGGGCACTTTATCAGGATGGCCTCATCGATAACTATATCCCTGCTGATCTCATTCAAGCCACCGCAGAAGTTTTACGCTGGCTAGAACAGTGGCAAGATCGCTCTCCTGAATCGTAACCTGCTCTCAACAAATAGACGTTTCTCAGGTGTAAAATGCGATTTGTTGGCAATACCATAAGCCAATGTTTGCTATATTTCGATTATTGTCGATGGCTTCGTTTCTTAATTTCATTACGACCAAATCACATAATTGTAACAAATTTAAGATAAATAAAGATGACTGCTAATAGCTAATCATTCCTTAAACGATATTATAATAAACAATCCAATTCAGTTTGGTTGATTCTTTCTTGTTATCGATTGATAAAATCGTTCAAACCAGATTTGAATTTCTTATCAAGTGATCTACTATTATGCGTGTATGCGTAGGTCATTTGAGCTATTAGATTTCAATACACTGACTTCTGCGCCTTTTAATCAATTAATACCCAGATGACCATGACAATAATTGACGTATCCTGAATCATCTATACATTATCTGAATAAAAAGGAGAAAACTAATAATTAAGACAGAATAAAAAGCCCAACTTATGATTCAGAATGAGGAATCTACAGGCAATCTTGACTATGTAAAAAAATTGATCACTTTTCATCTGTCGTTTATAAAATGTGAGAATAATACTATTATTCAGATCGAGAACATTAATATGCCACCAGAAGAAAAACCGTTTTAATTAAAAGGCCTTATAACTCGCTATCCCGTTAAACACATAAAACTATTCTTCCTGTCTATTGCAGGTAGTAAAAACCAAAGAAAACATATATTTAATATCAATAAAAATAACGTAATTTATATTTTTTTAAGACAACACCAATAGATCCAGGACAATAAAATGAATGGCATCACAACATCAGGGAAGGGAATGGATATCACTCTATTCCAGCGAAGCATGCCTGCCTTCAACGTTATAGAGCATCATCAGGAAGGGATATATATCCTGCTCGAAGGTGAGATGACATGGCAGGACAGTACCAATACCTACGATCTCTCTCATAACGAACTGCTTTTTGTTCGTCGTGGCAGTTACGCAGCAAAAACGCGTAGTGATACCTGCAAGCTACTCTGGTTACCGTTGAGTACAACTTTCCTTCATAGTTTTCTGCAACGCTTTGGTACTCTGCTCAGTGAAGTCGAGCGACACAATGTGCCAGCACCCGAATTGATTGCATTTACCTCATCTCCTCTGTTATCTCAAAGTGTTAATGGGCTGGTCGATCTATTGGCTCATGATTACCCCCCAGCCTTGGGTCAATTAAGGGCAGAAGAATTGCTATTGCTGATGTCTTTTGGGGAGCAAGGGATTTTGCTCATGTCAGTATTACGACAACTGAGCAACCGCCAAGTAGAACGTTTACAGAGCTTTATGGAAAATCACTACCTCAAAGAATGGAAACTCAGCGAATTTGCTAAAGAATTCGGCATGGGATTAACCACTTTCAAGGAGCTATTCCGTTCCGTATACGGCATATCACCACGAGCCTGGATCAGCGAGCGCCGTATTCTTTATGCACATCAGCTACTACTCAATAGTGAGATGAGTATTGTTGATATCTCAATGGAAGCCGGATTCTCTAGCCAATCCTACTTTACTCAAAGTTATCGGAGACGCTTTGATTGCACCCCCAGTCGTGCCAGGTATGGCAAAGAGTAACGATTGGCTAAAATAATCTGACGTTTTTTACAAGTTAACCATTGGCCTGACAGATAAAATAAGGCCATTCCTAATCTAATCGACAAGAGTGACTAGCAGCAAGATGAGCATAGCATGAGCCAGCAAGACCATAATCAGACTCGAACCAGCATGTTTCTCGGCCGCAAGATCTCTGTCATGCAGTCTGGGATCCCGCGCCGAGAACAATTGCTCGGAAAATCATCGTCTATTCAGTACCAGAATAGAGACATTATCAATAACCAACAGTTTGTTCTGTTACAACGTCTTTTGCCCAGACATCTTCTGGAAAGCTTAATGAAATCTGTTTGGTTTCGCAGACGGCTAAATTGTGGGCAAGCGTTGAAGCGTAATGACTTGCAGCAGCTAATCAGAGCGGCGGCAAAGTCAGAATGTGACTGGGACACGGTACTGGGTAACCACATTAACCTGGCCGACAGACATCTTTTACAGTATTGGGTACTACAGCCACTATTTGATTGGTGGCTCCGCCTGCTAGAACCAGAGATAGAACTCTGGTTCATCGAACTTGATCAGTTGCAGATTCAAGAACGGCAACTGCGTGCTAAGGCGCATTTTTGGCAACAGGTTGAAAACCTATCATCTCAATGCCGGGAACAACACTATCAAGAGGTTATATCCTTGCAAACAGCGCTCAACCAACGCAAGCAACTATTAGAAAAACTGCTGTTGACAGCGGAAAACCAGGCCTATGAAGCATGGCCTAACTGGTTTACCTGTCTGGATACACTCCAGACCGACGACAATCTGACAGTTTTCACCCCAGTTCCTGAAATTCTGTCTCCCTGCTGGACATGGTTGACCACCTTAAAGTACGACACAGAAGCTGCTATCCACTTGCAACAATGGCTCTGCGCTCGTGCCCTGTGCCTGCCACAGGACAGTTTTTATTGGCAATCGACGACGGCCTAAATCATTAGAGGAAATATGCAAACTCTACTCAATCATCTGGCCAGTCGCTTGGGCCAGAAGCCTTTTGTTTCCGATGGACAAGGGCATTACCATTTGCACATTGATAACTACAACCTGTTTCTTCGCCAACAAGGAACTGCACTTGTGTTATCCAGCCCTCTAAACTGGCGCCATAACCCAAAAGATCCATCAGTCACTGAACTATTGAAGACACTGTTGCAACAGGTCACTCGCTGGGGACGTCATGCTCCCCACGCACTGACCTTGGATGAATCAGAAAATCTTATTCTGGAGGCTCGCCTTGATCCTAACAGTCTGGATGTTCAAATCCTGGAACAAATGCTAGCTATGCATGTCGATTTACTGGAGCAAATCATGGGTTTATTATCGGAAACGCAATCTTTCCCTCAATGGAAACAAGTTATATGGCAGCCATGAAACAGTTCCAACGGCTGTGCCGTTCCTTACTGTTATCGTTGAGCATCAGTAGTGTGATGCTCTCTTCGGCTTTTAGCCAAGATCTGGATTGGCTGCCCATGCCTTATGACTATCTGGCAAAAGGAGAAAGCTTGCGGGATGTGCTGGTTAATTTCGGTGCTAACTATGACGCATCAGTGATTGTCAGTGATAAGGTGACCGATCAGGTTAACGGTCATTTTGAACAAGATGGCCCTCAGGAATTCCTGCAACATTTATCCTCTCTCTATAACCTGGTCTGGTACTACGATGGGAGTGTACTTTACGTATTTAAAAACAGCGAAATACAATCACGTCTCCTTAAACTTGAGCAAACCAACGCAACAGAGCTACAGCAAGCCCTAAAACGTTCCGGTATTTGGGAACCCCGCTTTGGCTGGCGTCCTGATCCAGGCAACCAACTGGTTTACGTATCAGGCCCTCCCCGTTATCTTGAACTGGTCGATCAGACTGCATCTGCACTGGAACAGCAATCACTGCTGCGTAGCGAAAAAACCGGGGCGTTAACTGTGGAGATTTTCCCACTCAAATACGCCTCAGTCACAGATCGCCAGATCCAGTATCGTGATAGCAATATTGAGGCACCTGGTATCGCCACTATTCTCTCCCGCTTGCTGAGTGATGCCAATGTGGCGGCTGTCACTGGTGAAACAACATCATCTATGGGAGGAAACCATTCAAGCCGGGCTGTTGTACAGGCGGAACCGTCTCTAAACGCAATCATTGTACGAGACAACCCGGAAAGGATGTCCATGTACGCACATTTAATCAACGCACTGGACAAACCCTCTGCCCGCATTGAAGTCGCACTTTCCATCGTCGACATCAACGCTGACAACCTTTCAGAGCTGGGTGTCGACTGGCAAGTAGGCATCAACACCGGACCGCGCCATCTTATCGATATCACCACCACTAGGGAAAAAAATGAGAAAAAGGAAAAAGGGGAAAGCATCGGTTCAGCAGCATTGGGTAGCTTAGTTGATCGCCGTGGCCTGGATTACCTGCTGGCAAAAATAACCCTGTTAGAGAGCAAAGGCAGCGCTCAGGTGGTTTCCCGCCCGACGCTTCTGACTCAGGAGAACACCCAAGCGGTTATTGACCATAATGAAACCTATTACGTAAAAGTTAATGGTGAACGGGTCGCCGAACTTAAGAGCCTCACCTATGGCACTATGCTACGTATGACCCCCAGAGTTATCCAAATCGGGGATTCTCCTGAAATCAGTCTGAGTCTGCACATTGAAGACGGTAACCAGAAGCCCAACAGTTCAGGCCCAGATGGCATTCCTACCATCAGCCGAACCATTGTCGATACCGTTGCCAGAGTTGGACATGGGCAAAGCCTACTGATCGGCGGCATTTACCGTGACGAAATGTATGAAAGCCTACGCAAAGTGCCATTTTTAGGCGATATCCCCTACCTGGGTGTTTTGTTCCGCAGTACCACTGAGCAGGTACGGCGTTCAGTACGATTGTTCATTATTGAACCACGGCTCATTGATAGTGGGATAGCTCATTATCTGGCATTGGGTAATGGGCAAGATCTACGCCATCGGTTACTGGCAACGCAAGATATCTCTAATCAGAGCGTTTCTCTGAGTAAAGTACTGAGCAGTGCACAATGCCAATCTTTATCCCCGGCACGCCAAGTACAAGAAACGCTACGGCAAGCAGGTAAAAGCTCATTTTTAGCCTCATGCCGAATGGGCAAAACTTACGGATGGCGAGTCATTGAACAACAATGTTCACTTAAGGAAACTTGGTGTGTTCGTGCGCAAAATAAGGCGAGCAGATGAGTTGGAAAATTCGCTTCTACCGCGGACTGAATAAAAGTATTGAGGTCAATTTAGCTGAAGGGCGTTTAGCCATCGGCTCGGACCCCTTACAGGCAGATATCGTTCTGGTGGATGAAGATGTTGCCCCTATGCATCTCATTTTAGAAGTAGAATCAGATTCAATCCGCCTGTTGGAATGGGCCGGTGAAACAGCACCAAGTCAGAATGGCGAACCCCTATCACCGGGGGCTTCCCTGCAAGCGCTGGCTCGTCAAGAGGTAGGGCCGTTATTGTGGGCTTTCTGCGATCAACAACAGGCATTCCCGAAGCAACTTGCCGAGCCTGCGATCACACAACACCAGCGTCCCATTCAGAAAAATCGCAGCCGGATCGCTGGTTGGATGCTGATATTCTGTCTGGTACTGGCTCTCGGTTTTCTGGCACTGCTTGGACGTGAAGGATGGCAAAGAAACAACATGTCTAATGGCATGGCTGATCAAGAACTACGCCGTTTTCTCCATGACGATTCAGCCTATCGTCAGGTTAGTGCGCAAATGATGCCTGATAACGGGCCTCTGCTGCTAAAAGGTTATGTGGACCACAACTACCAACGTCTAGCATTGCAAGAATATCTTGATACTCATTCTCTCAGTTATCGACTGGAGTTACGTACTATGGAGGAATTACGTCAGGGGGTAGATTTCATTTTACAAAAATTAGGTTATACCCAGCTCAAAAGCAGCAATGGCAAACAACCCGGCTGGATCCGCCTTGCAGGAGAATTAACTGACCCTGACCAACAGTGGAACGACATTGAATCATTGCTCAAACGCGACGTTCCGGGCCTACTTGGTATAGAAAACCAGACAATGCTAACCGGTGGTCATCTCAAGCGTCTGGATATGCTATTGGCTAAACATGATTTACCCAACACGCTGACCTACAAGGACAAAAGCGATCGTATTGAGTTCACAGGTCAACTGGATGAGCTCCAGACTCACAATTTCTACCGCTTACAGCAGGTATTTAAACAAGAATTTGGCAACCGACCAACCCTGGTACTACTAAATAATAACCGACTCTCCCTCAATGATGAGCTCAATTTCGATGTCCGGGCGGTTTCTCTGGGACGTGTGCCTTATGTGGTACTCAAAAATAACCTGCGTTATCCCGTCGGAGCAACAACAGAAAATGGTTTGAGGATCGAAGCTATCCGTCGAGATGCCATTGTTATTACCAAAGGTGAACGGCAATTTATCGTCAAACTTAACAGGAGCCCAACTTTATGATGACATCCCTGGAAGCACGACTGTTCGGTGCTGATTCCGCTTATGTCAACGAAATTCAACACCGCCTCTCTCAGGCGCTGAACGATATCAAACAACGCCTGAGACGTGGAGGTTCGGTACAAGAATACCAACAATGGCAGCAAGAGGCTGACGCCATCCAAGCTGCAATCACAATACTTAACACAACAGAAGGAGGCCATCATGGCTCAGATTTTTAGTTCCGCAGCAACAACTAATACACTTGATAAGGTTGCTGAACAGTTGAGTGAACAAGCTAACCAAGCCAACACAGACGTCAATGATGCAATCACCGCGCTAAAGTCTAAGAGTACGAGTGGAAGTACGACGGGAGGTGCTGATAACCCTGCTTTGTTGGCTGATTTACAACACAAAATCAACAAATGGTCGGTAATCTACAACATTAACTCCACTGTCACCCGGTCCATGAAAGACCTGATGCAAGGCATATTACAGAAGATCTAATCATGACACGTTCATTCAAAGGACTACTGGCAGATATCGCTCTGGTTGGAAGCGGCCACCACTGCCATGACGAAGCCAATGCTATTGCCGACTGGCTAATGTTCAATGAGGAAGGGCAAGAAGCCGCAAACCTGATTCGGCTCTCTTCTCTGACGAACCAAGGCAAATATCAACAGGCTCTGGATCTTGGACGGGATCTTCCCTGGCCCAGTCTGGAACCTTGGCTGGCTTTATGTGAATGGCGTCTGGGGCTGGCCTCAGCCCTAGAGCAGAGACTAACGCGAATGGCTGATAGTGACGATCCACAATTGTTGTCTTTTGTTGATGGTATGCGAGAGCAACTGACTCATGAATAGGATCGAAAGGCCATCTTATAATGTGCTGTCACAACCAACAGTACAGCCTTCAATCACTGCCAAGAACAAGCAAGACTTTGATCAAGCACTGGAACTCATGCCTGATCAACAGACGCTGAAAGAACGACAACAACGCTGGATGCAAGGAGCGTCTCTGGAAGAAGTTTTAGGTGATTTCAATCCAGCGACCCAGCGAAAAATCGTCTGGCAATGGCATCAGACCTTATCAACTGATAGCCAGCCCTCTCAACGTGCTCAGTTAGAGGGCAAACTTATTGCCCCGGTACAAAAACATCTGTGGTCGCAGTTTGGTGGCCTGACCTTGCCCGTCAAACCACAACTGGATTTACCAGAATTCAGAGCGATTGTTCGTGAATTCGCACCCACAGGTCGACAACAGGAAACTGTCCTTCTCAAGGTACTCGGCGAGATTAAATCTCTAGACGGTAATGAGTACCTGAGTGACCTAATCCGACGTGAGTTGCAAACACTTATCCCCCGTAACGGTATGGTGGATAACCTGATCCGAAACTCACATAAACTCGATTTGGAGGAATAATGGACCTGCCACAAATAAGCGAGACACTGATAACCAGCCTGGATGAACTCAACACACCTCAGGCCAGTGCCGAAAATGTTGCACATTTTGAACTGGCTATGTCCAATCAAGATCAGGGGCTTGGAAACAGTCTGATCAGCGAATTGGGCCAGCTCAGACAACAATTTACTCAGGCTAAACAAGAACTGGAAGCTCAGTTAGCCGTCCCCGGCAGTGATCCCAACAGCCTGATGCAAATGCAGTGGTCTCTAATGCGGATCACCCTACAAGAAGAGCTGATTGCCAAAACAGTAGGACGATTGAATCAAAACGTTGAAACCCTAATGAAAGCCCAGTGAGGAGCCGTGAAGAAACATCCTATAATCTGCATCCTGTTAGCTGTCTTCATGCTAACAGGATGTAAAATCGAACTCTATACTGGAGTTAGCCAAAAAGAAGGCAACGAAATGCTGGCCTTACTCAGGGAAGCAGGAATTTCCTCTGATAAGCAGCCAGATAAAGATGACAATATCAAGCTATTAGTGGAAGAATCCGATGTTGCACAAGCTGTCGAGGTACTCAAGCGTAAAGGATATCCACGGGAGAACTTCTCCTCTTTACAAGATGTCTTCCCTAAAGACGGCCTTATCTCCTCGCCGGTAGAAGAACGGGCACGGCTCAACTTCGCCAAAGCGCAGGAGATTGCCCGAACGCTTTCGGAGATCGACGGTGTACTCGTCGCACGGGTACATGTGGTCTTACCGGAGGAACAAGATAGACTGGGGAAAAAGTTATCGCCGGCCTCTTCTTCTGTGTTTATCAAACACGCAGCTGACGTTCAACTCGATACTTATATTCCTCAGATAAAGCAACTGGTCAATAACAGCATCGAAGGACTGAGTTATGACCGCATCAGCGTCGTATTAGTTCCTGCGGCGGGCGTGCGGCAGGTACCGTTAGCACCGCGCTATTCCACACTATTTTCTATCCAGGTTACTGAAGAATCACAAGGCCGCCTGATCGGAATTCTGGTTTTATTGTTAGCCTTGTTATTCATCAGCAATCTGGCTCAGTTCCTGTGGCACCGAAGCAGGATGCAATAATGGTAACAGCATTAACACCCTACCAATTTCGGTTTTGCCCTGCCAGTTATATTCATGCGGACCATCTATCACCAGATTGGCTTTCAGTCTTGTCCTCCCTTCCTGAATGGCGTAGCTCTCCCAAGATCAATGGCCTACTGTTGACTCAATTTGACCTGAATGTAGATTATGAGTTGCCAGCCGGCTTGGGAAACATTGCTCTGCTAGAGCAATCATACTTAGAACAGCTTCTGACTTGGCTGGGAGCCTTACTGCACGGGCAAGCTATTCGCCATTGCCTGCTGGCAGCAGAGCTTCGCCATTTACATGACGCGCTTGGGAGAGAGGGGCATCACTTTTGCTTAAAGTATCTCGACATCATCATCGGCAACTGGCCGGCTGGTTGGCAACGTTCGTTGCCAACCACAATCAATGCGAACTATTTTCGTATCAGTGCCTTACAGTTCTGGCTAATGGCTATGGAGCCACTTCCTACCGATTTCGCCAAACGCCTTAGCTTGCGGCTTCCCCCTCATGACAATCCCCCGGCTTGGCCTATCAGCCAGGCAGAACGACCACTGGCACAAGCATTGTGTCTCAAATTGGCTAAACAAGTGAATACAGAATGTTACCTTTTATTAAAATAACAAAAGAGCATCTTCAACTTTCTCCTGAACTTCTGATACTACGTAAAACAGACTATCAAACCTGTCTCAGCGCCCAGTCTCTGCTTGATGAAGCCCGAGTCCAGGCTCAAGAAATTGAACGAGAAGCCCAGACCGTTTATGAGCAACAAAAAGAGTTAGGCTGGCAGGCCGGTATTGATGCCGCCCGTGCAGAACAAGCCAATTTGATTCACCAGACTCAGCTCCAGTGTCAGCAATATTACCGACAGGTCGAGCAGCAAATGAGCAATGTAGTATTGCAAGCAGTTCGTAAAATCCTAAAGAATTATGACCAGGTCTCCCTTACCTTACAGGTGGTTCGTGAAGCTCTTTCATTAGTCAGCAACCAAAAACAGGTCATCCTGCGGGTTAATCCTGAACAGGCCACAACAGTACGGGAACAAATATCCCGGGTACATAAAGACTTTCCTGAGATCGGCTACTTAGAAGTCACGGCGGATGATCGCCTCGATCAGGGCGGCTGCATTCTGGAAACAGAAGTCGGGATCATTGATGCCAGCTTAGATAGCCAACTCGACGCACTCATGTCCGCTATTAATAATCAATGGCAGAGTTGACTATTTCGCCACCTAAACGGATGAAAAAAAAGACATTCTTGGCGTAATAACTAAGGAATTCGTTATTTCTGAAACATCCATAAAAAAAGAGAGTTGGGATCTTTCTGGAATGAGAGTTTTACAACATTCCAGAGACACAACTTGTTTTCGACGGAAAATGAAAATTTCTTCTGCCATTATTAATATTCTCTATTTCGACAAAACATTATGATTCACTCTATCTGATATCCAGGCTCATATTCCCTGGAATAATCCCACAAAAAACGTTCAAGGAGTGACCATTATCTCCTATCTCAAGTATTAATCACCAAAGAATATTTCCTACCCAACAACTCGACACCACAGCCGTTAACCAGCCTCAGGGGGAACTCTCTGGCCGATCACTGAAAGTCTCTTCCCCCAGACCTGGATTGCTGGAACGTCTCTCGGCCACGATCCAACGCAACCTGCCGGGCCACTCTATGCTCGATCACCAGCTGACAACCGACGGCAAGAAAAACCAGGAGAGCCGCTTCTCTTTCAGCATGATAATGGACCGAATCATTCACTTTGCGGTCAGCACTAAACTGGGGAGCGTTCGGGATTCTGCGGATAAGCATGGCGGCGAAGTCACCTTCAAATTTGCCCAAACCAAAGGTGCCTTTCTAGACCAAATCATGAAACACCAAGACACCGCTGGCGGCGTCTGTGAATCCATATCCGCCCACTGGATAAGCGCCCATGCCAAAGGTGAGAGCGTCTTTGACCAACTCTATGTTGGGGGTCAGAAAGGTCAGTTCCATATCGACTCTCTGGTTTCCATCAAACAATTACAGATGGATGGCATAGCCCAGGATGCCGATCAAGATACCATGACCGAATCCTGGCTCAGTGAAAACGGCATCCAACCGCGCATGAAGACGATAACCTATCAAAGCGCCAACGGGCCAATTGATTACAAGCGTCCAATCGAAGTCAATGGTCAGACCGGCAGCAATGGCACAAAAGACCTGCTAAACGCCATCCTGGATACAGGCGATCAGGGTTCTAGCTACAAGAAGATCGGTTTTTCAGGGCAGATGTCTGGTCACACAGTAGCAGCCTATGTCGATGACCAAAAAGGGGTCACCTTCTTCGATCCTAACTTCGGCGAGTTCAATTTCCCGGATAAAACTTCATTCTCCAACTGGTTTACTCAGGATTTCTGGTCCAAGTCCATGTATAACAAGGAAATCGGTCTGGGACAACATTTCCAAGTTCTTAACTACGAGCCTAAAACACAATGACACACGACTACCACCAACTAGTAGAAACCCTGTTCTCCAAACTCAGCCTCCCTGCGTCCCCTACCGACGATGGCATCTACACTTTGGAGGTCAACGGACGTTTTCAGGTACTGATTGGCTGCCATCACGATAATTGGTTACAGCTGTTCTGCGAATTAGGCTCCGAAGTTAGCCGCTCTAACAACCTTTTTGGACAACACTGGCCCGCCCATGTCCAGGGTGATCTGGATGGACAAACAATCCTGTGGTCACAACGCCCTTTACCCGAGGTGGATGTGGTCGAACTACAGGCTTGGTTAGAGCGTTTCATTGACGACATTGAACAACGCCTTGCACCTGCTACTCACCAGCCCAAAGATCTTCCTCCTCCTTCCCTGATGCGGGTCTGAAAAAAAGAGACGACTATCGAGCTATAAGCTCAATGGAGGCCTCAAGATTTAGCGCCCTTTAGCCCTTTATAGGATAATCCGGTATACATTTCTTGTGCCGGATTTTTTCTATATAGGCAAGGAATAGTATGTAACATTTTGGTGAATACACATGCAAAAAACCCGCAATTAAGCGGGTTTTTACTATTAACAACTTTAACTGCTCAGGCTTTCACCTTCATCGCTATCGTAAAGTCGTTAATGGATTTAAGCAGTTAAGTTAAATCAAGATAATACGATAACATTTACCGCTGATGGACCTTTAGCACCATTCTCAATAGAGAATGAAACTTCCTGTCCTTCTTCCAGCGTTTTGAAATTATTGCTCTGAATTGCAGAATAATGAACAAAAACGTCTTTGCTACCATCTTTCGGAGAAATAAATCCAAAACCTTTATCGTTATTGAACCATTTTACTGAACCAGTCATTGCATTAGACATAGAATTTTCCTTTAAATTTATTTAAGTTGCCATAAGGCATGTTTAGGTCTGTTTTTCAGTTTTACTTATGGGTACTAATTAGAAGGAATTCGCAATGAAGTGGTATCGGGGATAACGCTAAATGGTGAACTGCTTTAACTTGCTTTTCATAAAGTAGGTCTGTACTTCCAAACCAGTGATGCTATTAAATCACATTTACTGACATTTAGCAAATTTTAATTTCATTTATTTTTTCTATTTGAATTTTCCTTTTCCAAAATTGCTGAAATATCAATTTGATGACCAAAGAAGCTAAGAATACAGGATAAGGTTGCGATTGGAGTTGCACCACAAGACGCTAATACATATGGCCTTAATACTTCATCAAAATCTTATCACCCGCAATGGAGAACGACTGAATACCAGAGACCAGATGAAATATTTCAATTTTAGTTATGGCACTGAAACTATAACTATATCTCTCAATAAACTTTAATCTGCAATTATCTCAAGAAATAGATGTATAAAAGTCTAAATGGATTCTCGCCAAATTAAGGTACGACATTAAATACGATGCCATACCTGTCGGTATTAACAAATCATTCTTACGCTATACACCTATAAGACTAAAGTAAGTTACACACATTAGAATTTATTCACATTTTTCTATTTTTCCTCTTGTTCTCACTCTGTAACAATTTATACTCCCAATTACGGTATTTCTGTCACATAGAACCTGTTATCACTAATATTCTGGTTTCCATGCTCTCAGTCTTACCTATTTTTCACAATATATTAACAACATTTTCGCTACGCACTCTGTACGGAAAAGTGATCATATTAATAATATCTTTAGATATACTTATCATTATCTATCTGTTCGAGATCGAAGGAAGGGATGCCCTAAACGGGAAACTAGCAAGATCGCTGACAGCGTAAACACACTATCCAGAGCATTGTGCGAAGTTAAAACGTTTAATGAATCTATGGTAGAAAACGCCGACGATGGAACCATTTCCGTCGATATCCATAGTGGCGTCACGATATTAACCTCACCACCGAAGATATCACTGAACATCAGTGTTAAGTTGAGTAAAACCGATATTAGTATGCTCGTTGCTCAACATCACACACTACATAGGAAAATGTAAAAATGAAAAAATTAATCGTTTTAGTAGGAAAGCCGTCTTCTCCTCACCCTAAAAGACAGGATTTTCCAGAGGCTAACTGATGAAAAATAAACTCATTAGCATACAACAAACCGCCGAGCATTTTTATGATGGAATGACCATCATGGTAGGTGGTTTTATGGGAGTAGGTACTCCCCCTAATTTAATCACGGCATTACTAAAGGCGGGTGTAAAAGATCTGACCCTGATTGCCAACGATACCAGCCGTGTCGACTTTGGCATCGGCCCTCTTATCGTTAATAACAGAGTGAAAAAAGTTATCACCTCGCATATTGGCACTAATCTGGAAACTGGACGCCAAATGATTGCTGGAGAAATAGAGGTGGAACTGGTTCCTCTAGGCACGTTGATTGAACGCATTCGCTGCGGCGGAGCAGGTTTGGGCGGATTCCTGACTCCTACTGGCGTGGGTACTTTTGTAGAAGCCGGAAAACAAAAAATAACCCTCAACGGAACAGACTACCTGCTGGAACTCCCACTACGTGCTGATCTGGCGTTGATTCAGGCCCATCTTTCCGATCATCAGGGCAACCTGACTTATCAGTTAAGCGCCCGTAATTTTAACCCTGTGATCGCTCTGGCTGCGGATAGCACGATTGCCGAGCCGGATGCATTGGTTGAAGTGGGTGAGATTGCACCGGACTGCGTTATGACACCTGGCGCACTGATCGACTACATCGTTTACCCGAGAGGAAATTCATAATGAACGCCAAACAACTTATTGCCCATCGTATCGCGCTTGAACTACAAGATGGCGACGTTGTTAACCTCGGCATCGGTATTCCCACGCTAGTCGCGAACTATCTGCCCGATAACATTCATATTACCCTACAGTCAGAAAATGGTTTTCTGGGCCTTGGCCCCGTTACAGAACCTCATCCGAATCTGGTCAATGCCGGTGGAAAACCCTGTGGCATCCTGCCTGGTGCCGCCATGTTTGACAGTGCATTCTCTTTTGCTTTAATTCGCGGTGGTCACATAGATGCTTGTGTGCTAGGAGCTCTGCAAGTTGACCAACATGCCAACTTAGCCAGTTGGATGATACCGGGAAAAATGGTGCTCGGTATGGGTGGGGCGATGGATCTCGTTACGGGTGCCCGCAAAGTGATTATTGCAATGGAACACTGCACCAAAGACGGATCCGCAAAGATCCTCAAGCAATGTACCCTGCCGCTAACCGCCGTCAACAAAGTCAAGATGATCGTCACCGAACTGGCCGTCTTCTACTTTGAACAGGGGCAGTTAATCCTGAAAGAACATGCGCCAGGTATCACACTAGAAACTCTACAGGAAAAAACCGAAGCAAAATTCAGCGTCGCACACGATCTCAAAGTCATGTCCGTTCCAATGCAGAAAAATAGAGGATGATTGGTCATATTGACAACATACTGACTGGTTTTGTCAGCGGTTATCCCCTTGATCGACTAGACCTTACCACACCGCTGACCACACTTACCTTCAGGATGGTAATGTTGTTAACGCAATACACGCTAACTCATTTAGCTTAAATACCGGTAATTATTTCAGTGGGTGATAGAGTTACCCCCGAGTGGATATCGGTTGAGGATGAACGACCAAGTGAAAGAATTGAGAACATATATCCTCCTAATAACTGATGCTCAGAGATTTGTTACCTGTGATTGGTTTAGGATTTCGAAGAAAACAGCACTCATGTAACCCACTGGATGGAAGTACTGCCACCAACATTGTTAAAGGCAGTTTAGCGTGGGCAAATAGCGTACCTGATATCAATGAAGCTTGATGGTGACACCGATTACACTGAAATAAAGCGCGGGATTGCAACTGACAATATTTATCATGGAGGCAGTTAGGGCAGCGGTAACCCGTTGGCCAACGCATCTCGAACAATCGTTTTTGGCATTGCTCTTCAGTTCCATACATTTTCATAAATTGATGAATAGAAATGCCTTTTTGAAACTGGACGTGATTTTTAGCCATGATGTTACCCTTATGAACTTACTAATGCCTTCGTTATGACCTGACAACCTTGACAGATTAGAATGCCGCTATCGCTACGGGCGTTTATGTACCAAGAGCGGAAACTGCTAACATCGCAGAAATGTTATGTTACTCAATGGAAAACAACTCTCTAGGTTGACAGCAGGCCAGTGAACTGAGAAGTTTTCAGCCTAAGACTCTACGGAACAGATTCTCATGACACACAAAGATCTCAAGGCTAAGAAGCGACACCATTACGTATGGGCGAAGTACCTCACCCGCTGGGGTAACGGGACGAACAATGTTTTCTACACTACGAAGACCGGTAAGATTGCCCATGACAGCGTGCGTGCCATAGCTGCTGACAACTATTTCTACAAGACCACAGTGCTAACACGTAAGCATGTCGAAGTGATAGAAGGCTTCTTCCCGACAAAGCCCCGCCCATCTTCAACAGCAGCACATGTCTTATCTTAACGACTTTCTTAAGATGCAGCGCCTGGAGGTCATCTACAGTGAGTCTGGCATTCAAGATCAGAAAACCGAGGCTCTTTACATGCAACGAAGTGCAACCTAATGGAAAATCTCCATGCCTCTCACGAAAAAATGGCACTACCGGTGTTATCTGCGCTCGCTGATGAGCAGCTTGATCTACTGCAAGATAAGCAGCACATGATAGAGTTCATGATGTTCTTTGGTCCGTACGAAGCCTTTCCGGGATGGTGTGCTCCGGAATCAACCCCGCCGCAATATCGTAGAAATTGAAGTAGCCGACGCAATGGCTCACGCATGGTGGTTCTTAAGCTACATATTCGGGATGAATATCGGGTTCAGCCTATACTCAAGTCGTCACGACGCCAGGCATGCATTGCTGGTAAATGATACGGAGTTCCCTTTCATCGCGTCCGACCAGCCGGTTGTCAATGTGCACTCGTGTGTCTCAGAGACAGAGTTCACCGCACCTGAACTCGCTGATTTCTACTACCCAATTTCACCGCGCATCGCCTACATCATCTGCGATTCCGAACGGTTTATACCAGGCAAGAATAAGGTTGATGAGGCCACTGTCGCAGAGCTCAATACTAAAGTGGTGACCCAAGCTATGGTACATATCATCGGTAATACCGAGAGCGCCATTTCGCCTCTGCATAAGCACATTGGACAGCGTTATGCCAAGAAGAGCACCGTTTTATGAAAATGTACGTTGAGTCCCAATAAAATGGCTGCACTATATCGGCACTACACTTTTGGGTTGTTCAATCCCAAAAAAGGCAATAAAAGATAGGATAAGCCGTAGTGGATTACTACCATTATGCCCTTATGTATTGGGAAAAAGCTAAGCTGCAAAGCGCTTGCCAGTATTGTCGCCTAGGGGCTGTTGACGTTTTGTGAGGGATTATTGAACAGCATGATGATTTGGTATAATCGTTTTCGCCAAAAAATAACCAGACCTCACCATCATGCTGCGAACTATGTTAACAGATACACAATGGAATAAGCTATCTGCATTCATGTACCATACCGGATTTATTTACCACAAAACAAAACATCGTCAGGCACTTGAAGGCATTCTTTATCGTATGAGAACAGGCATTCCGTGGCGCGACCTGCCTGCCGAATTCGGAAAATGGAATAGCGTCTTTCAACGTTTTAATACTTGGTCAAAAAAGGGTGTTTTGGATTTAATTTTCAATTGGTTATCTGGATACTCTGATACAGAGTGGTTGTTTATTGACGGGAGTATTGTTCGAGCCCATCAACATAGTGCCGGAGCAACTTCTGAAGCGGATGAAGCCATGGGTCAAAGTCGTGGAGGACGTTCAACCAAAATCCATTTGGCTGTAGACAGTTACGGTTTACCTGTACATTTCGAACTGTCTGGTGGTCAGGTCAATGACATTGTTCATGCGGAAAGTCTTATATCTCAGTCACCTTTATCCGATTTTGTCGTTGCAAATAAGGGATATGACAGTCAGCGTTTGAGAAGTGTAATCGAAGAACAAAAGTCAGTTCCGGTGCTCCCTTATCGCAAAAATAGCCGAAAATTAGGTCAAGAAATTGACAAATGTTTATATCGTTACCGACATTGGGTGGAAAATGCTTTTGCCAGAATCAAACATTTTCGTGCGATAGCCACAAGATACGACAAACTTGAACGGAATTACGCCAGCATGTTGGCACTGGCATTTATTATTGTCTGGTTGCCAATGTGGACTGAATAAATGATGAACACAAAACGTCAACAGCCCCTAAGGAGGCATGGTCTTTTCATTTATATCTAAGGAAATATCGATGACCCGTTTAGCCAGCCGCTTTGGTGCGGTCAATCTTGTACGCCGCGACTGCCCCTTAACCCGTGATGAACTGGCGCATTATGTGCCAAGTGTGTTCAGTGAGGAAAAGCATGAATCCCGCAGTGAACGATACATCTACATCCCGACCATCACTCTGCTTGATAACCTCCAGCGGGAAGGTTTCCAGCCTTTCTTTACCTGCCAGACCCGTGTGCGTGACCAGAGCAAGAGAGAGCATACCAAACACATGCTGTGCCTGCGCCGCGAAGGACAGATTACCGGCAAGCAGGTGCCAGAAATCATCCTGCTTAACAGCCACGACGGCTCCAGTTCATACCAGATGCTGCCGGGGCTATTCAGATCGGTTTGCCAAAATGGACTGATTTGTGGTGAGAGTATTTGGTGAGGTGCGTGTGCCGCATAAAGGCAATGTAGTGGAGAAAGTCATTGAAGGGGCTTACGAAGTACTGGGGGTATTTGATCGAGTGGAAGAGAAGCGCGATGCCATGCAGTCGCTGATGTTACCGATACCCGCTCAACAGGCGATGGCGAAAGCTGCATTAACCTATCGCTTTGGTGAAAAGCATCAGCCGGTGACGGAATCGCAAATCCTTTCCCCACGCCGCTGGCAGGATGAGAGCAACGATCTGTGGACCACTTACCAGCGTCATCCGGGTGAGCAGTTTACCGCCACCAGCTTTGCTAAAAACTGGGTGCAATTACAGTTGGCTCGCCAGGAGCGGGAGGTCTTTCTGGTGATGTACCTTGATAACCAGCATTGCCTGCTTGAGCACGAAGCATTGTTTGCGGGCTCCATAAGCCATACCGAAGTACATCCCCGTGAGCTGGTGAAATCGGCCCTGAGGCACAACGCCGCTGCGGTAATTCTTGCCCATAACCATCCGTCCGGTACGACAGGAATCAGCCAGCAGGATAAACACATTACCCAGCGGATAGTAACCGCGCTGGCACTGGTAGAAGTACGAGTGTTGGATCATCTTGTTGTCGGGGGAAGAGATGTTGTTTCTTTTGCCGAGCGAGGTTTGCTGTGAACTGGGCTAACGACCAACCAGAGAGGCTTTCATGCCATTAAATACACCCCATGAGTGGGGACTACAAAGCGATATCACTCCACGCTTTGGCGCAAGGCTGGTTCAGGAAGGTAACCGGCTGCATTACCTGGCTGACAGGGCAGGTCTGAATAGAAGCTTTACGCCAAAACAACTACAGAGACTGGATCAGGCTTTCCCGCTGTTTATAGAACAACTGCGTTCAAGCGAGCTAAATCCACGTCAGCAACATCAGATGACCATCCACCTTGCCGGATTAACCTGTATAGCCGACACCCGGGCCAGTTGCGGCTACGTTTACATCGCTATTTATCCTCAGGTATCTGTAGCGCAGTAACACCTTCTCTCTTCTTCTTTTATCAAGACTTAACTCATGCAAATTTCAACTGTACCGGCTATGGTGCCGGTTTCGTCACGGCTGCCACCCGTTCAGGTGTGGCAGCAACTGTTAACATCTTTTAGAGCACCATTAACGGTCTCACGCTCAACGACACACCATTCCATGACGACGCGGCCATCCAGGAGCATATCGAAGCGGGAATAACGCTTGCCGATGCAGTGAATTTCCTGGTGGAACGCTATGAACTGGTACGCACTGACCGCAAGGGATTCACATGGCAGGAGCAGACACCATTTTTGACTGCTACCGATATTCTCAGAGCCAGACGAGCTACTGGGCTAATGAATACTTAAATTCTTCGAGCCTCATTCCTGATTTTTACCTCTGAACTCCCCTCTCTTTTTATTCATCGCATAATGCGCTTGCCACTCCCAGCAGGCGTGTTTGCTTTTATGGACGATTAACGATGCAAACAGAACCCGACGTGTTAACGGAACACAATGAACTCATCTGTTCGACCAGTATCGAACGTGTTGTCACAGGGCATAATGCAGCACTGGTGCAGATTGAGCAACTCATCCAGCAGCTTGATGCAGTTTCCCGGCTAACCTCGGAAATCGGCGGTGGTATAGCGCAAGACTGGGCAATGAAGTCCGGACACCGCTACGATAGCTGGCTGACAGAAAAGGTGGATAAAGCGATGCCTGTTGTCACTCGCAATATTGACCGCAGTATCTGGCAAGACCTGATGTTGAAGTCTGGCATGATGGCATTGATGGATGCGCAGGCCAGAGATCAGTGGCATAAGAACCTGGAAGATGGTGATCTTCCTGCAATCAGCGAGGCGAATATCCTCAGTACCTTTGAGCAGTTACATCTGAACAAAATAGATGTATTTGAGCGCGGGATCATCAATGTCTTCAAAGGATTGTCATGGGATTACAAAACCAATAGTCCCTGCAGCTTTGGTAAGAAGATCATTATCAACAATCTGGTGAGCCATGACCGCTGGGGATTCAGTCTGAACTGGGGCTGGCGGCGGGATCAGTTGGCAGACCTGGAGCGAATGCTGTTTCTGTTAGATGGTAAGGCCATTCCTGACAACCGTGGCGACATCACTACCCGGTTGATGGAGCATATTCGGGATAACCCGTCTAAAGAAAGATACGAAGATGAGTTCTTCAGCATTCGTTACTTTCAAAAGGGAACAGCCCATCTGACGTTCAAGCGTCTGGAGCTGATTGAGCAAATGAATGATATCATTGCCAGACATTATCCGAACATGCTAGCCCAGCGGTAATGGTCTGTATTTCCAAACAACTTTATCTGTTGGTATAAATTTTATCGAACGCAATTTTATTCACATAAAACAATTGGACTACCTGAATAAGTTGCTAGAGCTTGCAAGAAAACCGGAAGCTCATCTGCTAAGAGGTAAGGGTAATGGACAGACTTTGGTGGGGTTAACGCACTTGCTAGTTCTGAGGCGGGGTTAGTTTCAGCGCGACCCGTGACAATGACGTAACGAAATACCTGGTTGCATGCCTGGCGGATTTTGCGCAGCTTGTCGAGGACACCACGCTTTTCGAGTTTACGAAGTGAGCTGAGAATCTCCAGAGGCTTTATTTCTGCAATCGGGCGCTTACCAATATCAGGGAAGATATCGTTTTCAAACGCTTCCATAATGTCTTCAGCGTAGCCCTTCGACCAGTTAGGGCGTTTGTACTCATGCCATTCCAGCGCGATAGCTTTGAAGGTATTTTCTACCATAGCCTTACGGGCTTGTTTCTCGACCTTTTTCTGTTCACTAGGATCAATGGCGTTAGCGACTTGCCGTTTAGCTTCATCTCTCCGTTGCCTGGCTTCAGATAAAGAAATCTCTGGATAGATACCTAAAGCCAACATCTTTTGCTTGCCGTCGAAGCGGTACTGTAAACGCCAGTATTTAGATCCATTGGGATGAACCATTAAATGCATCCCTTCGCCATCGGTGAGCTTGTAAGGCTTGTCCGTAGGCTTTGCACTTCTTACCTTCACATCGGTTAATGCCATTTGAGGCCCTCCGTTGCTGGCTGTTGGTACAAGATTTTATTGAACGGGGATGTACCATCACATATACCAACAGATGCTGGTTGATGTAGGTAGACTTAGAGAGAATTTCGACGCGCTAAAAACAGCCAACTTGCTGAATTTCAGGCATAAAAAAAGATGTCGGTTGACGTCTATTTACTTC
>NZ_JBHFKZ010000024.1:0-63291 GCF_042879375.1 Photorhabdus sp. RM323S | reverse complement strand
ATTTGAACAGCGTGGACAGCGGTAATTCAATCCCTAAAGCTGCTATCCGGTTCATCATCCGCACCGCCAGCAGTGAATGCCCGCCCAGCGCAAAGAAATTGTCATGCCGGCTTATCTGCTCAATACCCAATAACTCACACCAGATAGCTGCCAAGGCAATCTCAGTTTCCCCCTGCGGCGCTTCATAACGCTGACGAGCAAAAGATCCCTCTCCCGGCACCGGCAGCGCCCGGCGATCCAATTTACCATTCGGCGTCGATGGAAAAGCATCCAGCTGAACAAAAGCTGCTGGCACCATGTAATCAGGCAATATGGCGCTCAGATGGCTACGCAGGTTATTAACCAACTCATCATCTGTTTCCGCCACGACATAAGCCACCAAGCGCTTATCCTGTCCTTCGCCCAACGCCAGCACAACCGCTCCATTCACCGCCGGATGTTCCATCAGCCGGATCTCAATTTCCCCCGGTTCAATGCGGAAACCACGGATTTTAACCTGCTGGTCATTACGGCCCAGGAATTCCAGGTCTCCGTCTGGCAGGTAACGGGCCACATCCCCGGAACGGTACATTCTGGCACCGGCTACCGGACTAAAGGGATCCAGCATAAAACGATCTGCGCTCAATTCTGGCCGGTTAAGGTAACCACGCGCCACCCCAACGCCACCGATATATATTTCGCCTGCACAGCCCAATGGGACCGGTTGCCCATATTGGTCCAGCAGATAAATGCAGGTATTTTTAACCGGCCGGCCAATAGAACATGTATCCTCCGGGGATAATATCTCCTTACAAGTTGCAACCACGGTATTTTCAGTCGGGCCATAGCTATTCAATAGCCATGGACGATAAGCTTTCTGGGCAAACCACGCCTGAACAGCGTTCTTCTGTACTGCCTCACCACCAATAACGATTAACCTGAGACACGCCGGTAGCGGTAATGCAGCCAGTTCAGACCAAAACAGCGTCGTCAGAGGCATGATCGTAATACGATGCTGTCGAACTAAAGCAATAAATTCTTGTACAGACACCAGCCAGCTATCATCACGCATCACTAACGCAGCACCATTAGATAATGACACGAAAACTTCCTCGACCGATGCATCAAAAGAAAAAGAGGCAAATTGCAATATCCGGTCTTGCGCAGTCACTGCATAGAGCTCATTAAAACCCAGATAACGCTGATACACCGCCTGATGTTCTATCATCACCCCTTTCGGCTGTCCGGTTGAGCCGGAGGTATAGATGACATAGGCCAGGTGCTGTGAAGTGAGACCAGAAATCTGTGGGTTGCTGTCCGGCTGGTCAGGCAAGGTATTCGGGTCCAATACTGTCAGCTCTGCTAGTGCCGACTCACCTAATGCTGCCCTTCCGGCTTCATCAGCCAGTACCACCACCGGTGCAACATCATTCAGAATATGAACTAAACGCTCACCCGGATAGGCGGTATCCAGTGGCACATAGGCCCCACCCGCTTTCAGCACCGCAAACAATCCCACCACCATTGCCGGTGAACGCGCCACGCAAATCACCACTCGTTGGTCCGGTGCGACACCCAGTGCTATCAGTTGATGGGCCAGACGGTTGGCACGGACATTAAGCCCGGCATAGCTGAGGGACTGTCCTTGGTACTCTAGCGCCGTGGCCGCCGGGGTTTTCTCTGCCTGTTGTTCAAACAACTGATGGATACACAATGCATCAGAATACGCTGTTTCCGTGGCATTCCCGGTTTCCAACAACAGTGTAAGTTCCGCTTCCGGCAAAATTTCCAGTTGCCGTACTGGTGTTTCCGGGGCCAGTTCAAGCGCTTCTGCCAAACTCTCCAGCGCCCGCTGCATATAACCACACACCCGTTCCGGATCAAACGGCTGGACAATTTGTGCGGTCAGCCCCAATGCGTTACCAAAATCTTCCACTGACAGAGAAAATGGATAGTTGGTCCGCTCCTGCGCGTCAAGGAATTCAATACCACTGATGATTTCATCCGACGTGACCGGCTGAGTATTATGCCGGTAATTCAACAGCGCATTGAACAGTGGTGTCCCACTGGCTACCCCACTGCAACGTTGAGCCAGCGCCAGTGAGGCATGTTCATGCACCAGCAATCCCGCTAACCGAGTATGAGTGGCCTGTACACTGTCCCGTACCGGGGTTTCATTCATATCCAGCCGCAACGGCAGGGTATTAATAAACAGTCCCATGCCATTGTCGGCACCTTCGCCGGCCTGCATCCGTCCAAACAACACGGTGCCAAACACCACCTGCGTCTGCCCGCTAGTGCGCGATAACACCTGTGCCCAGGCCAGATGACACAGCGCCGCCAAGCTGACGCCCAGACGCCGGGCTTGATGACGTAAACGGTTATTCAGCTCGGATGTTAACATCCGATGTGACTCCGCGACCTGTGAACCACCTTGGTGTACTTCCGTCAACCCGAATGATAGCGTCGGTTCATCCACCCCCGCTAACATATCAGTAAAGAAGCGGGTATGTTCTGCCTGACTTATCCCGAGCCGGGCCTGCGCTACCAGATTGCGGAAAGGGACCGGGACAGGCAATCTGTCCTCCTGTCCGGCAAGATAGGCCAGTACTTCGCTATTCATCACCTCCAGTGTGGTATGGTCGCCAATCAAGTGATGCAGCAGTTGCAACAGGATCCAACAACCATCCGTTTCCTGCACCACGACAAAACGCAATAACGGTGCCTGACTCAAGTCCAGACGATAATGATGTGAGTCAAAACGTTGAGATAATTGGTCTCTGACCGGCCCGTCAGCAGGATCCAGGGTCACTTCAGTCACCGACAACGATGCCTGACGCCAAACTACCTGAACCGGCACCGATAACCCTTGCCAAATAAAAGCGGTACGCATGATGTCATGGCGATCAACCACTTGTTGAACCGCAGCTAAATAACGGTTCAACAGAAGCCGGTCAGTAAAAATCATCCGTCCAACCAGCAGATACGGGTCACCCTCATTCGCCAGTAAATGATGGAACAGAATACCGTCCTGCAACGGTGACAGGGCATAGATATCCTGAATATTCGCTATCCCACCCGGCACGTGTTCAACAATATGGTCAATTTCAGGTTGAGTCAGATCAATCAACGGCAACATCTCTGGTGTGAGTACTACGGTCGCTGGAGTGATGGCATTAGCCGGCGCCACCACCGCCTGTGACTGCCCTACTGTTTGGGCAAATTCGGATAACACCGGAGTTTGGAATAAATCACGCACCGCTAACGTCAATCCAACATTACGCAGACGCTCAAGCATCCGCACAGCGAGCAATGAATGACCACCCAGCGCAAAGAAACTGTCGTGCCGACTGACCTGTTCAATGCCCAATAGCTCGCTCCAGATAGCAGCCAGCAAGGTTTCTGTCTCCCCTTGCGGCGCTTCATAAACCTGCCGGGCAAACGCTTCCTCCCCCGGTGCCGGTAGCGCCCGGCGATCCAATTTACCGCTCGGCGTCAGCGGGAAGGCATCCAGACGCACAAAGGCCGCCGGCACCATATAATCCGGTAAAATGGCACTTAAATGAGTACGCAAGCTATTGACCAGCCGGTCATCCTCTACGGCTACGACATAAGCGACTAAACGTTTATCCTGACCTCCGCCCAGCGCCAGGACCAGCGCCTCACTCACCGCGGGATGCTCCATCAACCGGGCTTCGATTTCACCCGGCTCAATCCGGAAGCCGCGGATTTTCACCTGCTGGTCATTACGGCCCAGGAACACCAGATGACCATCCGGCAAGTAACGGGCCAAGTCCCCGGTGCGGTACATGCAGGCATCCGGTTCACCCGTAAACGGATCTGGCAGAAAATGTTCCGCCGTCAGCTCAGGGCGATTGAGATAGCCTCGCGCTACCCCCACGCCTCCGATATACATTTCACCCACCGCCCCTAACGGCACTGGCTGGCCGTCAGTACTTAGCAGATAAACCCATGTGTTAGCCGTTGGACGTCCGATCGCAATGACGCCATCCGTGTAGTCTGATGGGCAACGCCAGGTCGCTGCACAAACCGTGATTTCTGTCGGACCATACGCATTGAATACCGTTGCCCGTTGGCTCAGCGCCCGAAGCAGCGCTGCGCTGGGGGCCTCGCCGCCGAGTATCAACGTGGGCTTTATCGTCATCACCGGTAAATCGGTCCCCTCCCGGAGCAGAGCAGGCGTCAGGCAGGCGTGTGTTATCGCCTGCTCTTCCAGATAACGCCAGAGATGGCTCGAATCCTGACGAACTGTGTCGGCAGGAATAGCCAGAGTGGCGCCATTGCACAGCGCCATCATGATCTCCCAGACACCCGCATCAAAACCAAATGAAGCGAACTGCAACACTCGGCTATCAGAATGAATATCAAACTGAGCGATTTTTTCCTGAATCAGGTTAACCAGACCACGGTGTTCAACCATCACCCCTTTCGGCGTGCCGGTCGAGCCGGAAGTGTAAATCACATACGCCAGATGTCGTGGGGTTAATGCAGGCAACTGCGGATTGCTATCCGACGGGTTAGTCAATACATTCGGATCCAGTACCGTCAGCCCGACCAGCGCTTTTTTACCTAACGCGGCACATCCGGCGTTATCCGCCAGCAAAATAACCGGAGCGGCATCGGTCAAAATATAGATCAGGCGTTCACCCGGATAGGCCGGGTCCAGCGGCACATAGGCACCACCTGCTTTCAAGACTGCCAGCAGCCCCACTATCCGCGCCGGTGAACTCGCTACACAAATGGCCACCCGCTGATCCGGTTTCACACCCTGTTCAATGAGTTGATACGCCAGTCGATTAGCCCGGGCATTCAGTTCTGTATAACTGAGGGCTTGCCCCAGATGCACCAGCGCCGTCGCATCTGGGTTTTTCTCTGCCTGTTGTTCAAACAGTTGATGAATGCATATCTGATCAGGATACGATGTTTCAGTCGCGTTCCAGGTTTCCAGCAATAGCCTGCGCTCCGCCACGGTCAGAATATCGATTTTCCTGACCGGCTGTTGCGGGTTAGCCGCCATCTCCCGCAGGACGGTATGGAGATATTCCACCTGCCGCTCAATGGTGGATTGATCAAACAGGGCGGTAGAATAATTCAGATAACCGACAATCCGGCCCGCCACCTCGGATAAATTCAGCTCCAGATCGAACTTAACCACATCAAAAGCTTGTTCGACAGGTGAAACAGCCAGCCCCGGCAGCCGCCATTCCGTACTCTCATTGTTCTGCCAGGCAAACATCACCTGAAACAGCGGAGTATGCGCCAATTGACGCGGCGGTTGCACGATTTCCACCACCTGTTCAAACGGCAGATCCTGATGCTCTTGCGCTGCCAGCGCGGTTTGCCGCACACGCGCAAGCAATTCAGTCACAGTCGGCGCACCGGATAAATCCATCCGCAACGCCAGCGTGTTGACAAAGAAGCCGATCAGGGATTCCACTTCCTGACGACCACGACCGGCACTCGGTGTACCGATAACCAGATCTTCCTGACCTGACAAACGCGATAAGACCGTCGCCCAGCCAGCCAACAGTGTCATAAATAACGTGACACCCTGCTGCTCACTCAGGCGCTTAAGAGATTGGGTTAACTTCGCATCCAAATTAACGAGCCAGATATTCCCAGCAAACGACTGCTGAGACGGACGGGGCCGGTCAGTAGGTAAATCCAGCAATACCGGCGCATCAGCCAGCCTAGTGCGCCAATAATCAGATTGGGACTGTATGCGTTCAGCGGACAGCCACTGACGTTGCCAGGCGGCGTAATCAGGATATTGAATCGTCAACGGCGGCAGCGGATCTGGCTGTCCTGCCCGGAAAGCGGTGTAAAGGGCGCTCAATTCACGCATTAACACGCTGACAGACCAGCCATCGAAAACAATATGATGCTGAGTCAGCAGGAAGACGTGTTCATCATTAGCCAGTTGCACCAGCGCGGAACGAATTAATGGGCCACAGGCCAGATCGAACGGTACCTCCGCCTCTTGCGCGCACAGATACTTAAGTTGTTCATCGACCTCCAGCCCTTCACGCAGATCATATTTTTTCATCGGCAGACCCAATTCAGCCGGCAACAATTCCACCTGTGGCTGACCGTCAACCGCAACAAAGACCGAGCGCAATGCTTCATGGCGGGCAAACAGCGTATTGAATGCCTGCTGCCAGGCCGCGATATCCAGTTGACCACATAAACGTAATGCCACCGAAATATGATAGGTATCACTCACCCCATCAAACTGAGCCAGGAACCACAGACGTTGTTGAGCAAATGACAGCGGTAATTTGCCTTGACGGGATAACGGTATAATGGCGGGTAATCCGCCACTTTGCTCATCAAACCGGGCGCGCATTGCTTCAGCAAAAGCGGTCAAAGAAGAGAATTTGAACAGCGCGGACAGCGGTAATTCAATCCCCAAAGCCGCTATCCGGTTCATCATCCGCACAGCCAGCAACGAATGGCCGCCCAGGGCGAAAAAATTGTCATAGCGGCTAATTTTCTCAACGCCCAGTAATTCACGCCAGATAGCCGCCAGGGTGGTTTCCATCTCTCCCTGAGGAGCGGCGTAAATCTGCCGGGCAAAAGCCTCTTCCCCCGGTACGGGTAGCACCCGGCGATTCAATTTACCGCTCGGCGTCAACGGGAAGACATCCAGACGCACAAACGCCGCCGGCACCATATAATCCGGTAAAATCGCACTCAAATGAGTACGCAGACAGTTAACCAACTCTTCATCTGCTTCTGCAACCACATAAGCCACCAGTCGCTTATCCTGACCATCACCCTGCGCCAACACAACCGCTTCACTCACCCCTGGGTATTCCATCAGCTGGGCTTCAATTTCTCCCGGTTCAATGCGGAAACCACGGATTTTCACCTGTTGGTCATTACGTCCAATGAACACCAGATTGCCGTCCGGCAAGTAATGGGCTAAATCTCCGGTTCGGTACAGGCGGGCATCAGATTCACCGCTAAACGGATCAACCAGAAAACGTTCAGCGGTCAGTTCAGGGCGATTGAGATAGCCACAGGCAACTCCATCTCCGCCGATATAAATCTCTCCGATCACGCCTATCGGCACCGGCTGACCATAAACATCTAGCAGATAAACCTGGGTATTAGCTATCGGCTGACCAATCGGGATCCGGGTCACTCCCGGTGATAACTCTGCGATACGGTAGGTGGTGGTAAAGGTGGTGCCCTCACTCGGTCCGTAAGCCTGTAATAATTGTTGTGGCGGGCTATCACGCAAAACCTGTGCAATCACATGCGGATCCAGCACATCGCCGCCGACAATCAGGATGTTAATTTGTGGCAGAACCGCGGACAATTCTGCCGCCAGCCGGTTAAACAACCCGACAGTCAGCCACAGCACCGTGACACGATGCGCCTGTAAAACCTGCACTAACTTGTGTGGCATTAGTAACGTGTCATGGTCGATAACCACCAGCGCACCGCCGTTAAGCAACGGAGCCCAGACTTCAAACGTACCAGCATCAAAAGCCGGATTAGCGATAAAGGCAACCCGATCATCCGGCCCGATTTCGGCATATCCATTATTAATCACCAGTCGAACCACGGCACGATGCGGTACCATTACCCCTTTTGGGGTGCCAGTTGAACCAGAGGTATACATGATATACGCCAGCTCAGTACTGGAACGCGGTAAGTCAGGATTAAAGTGATCTTCTTCCGTAATAGCGCTCATCTCGCTGGCCAGGAAAAACAGGGGAATCGCCAGGTCAATCGGGATATTGGTGAGCAACAATTTGGCGGAGCAATCGTTTATCAGCCAATGTTTCCGTTCGTCCGGCACACGGGGATCGATCGGCACATAAACAGCTCCGGCCTTGAGGATAGCCAACTGAGCCACTACCAGTTCAATGGATCGTTCTAACATCACCGCAACCCGATCATCCGGACGGATCCCCTGCTCGATCACCCGGCGAGCCAGACGGTTGGCGCGGGTATTTAATTCGGTATAGCTGAGTCGATGTTCTCCATACTCCAGCGCTATCGTATCAGGGGTTTTCTCTGACTGTTGCTCAAATAGTTGGTGAATACAACATTGATCAGGATACGGTGCCTGAGTTGCGTTCCAAGTCTCCAACAACCGCCGCTTTTCTGCTTCCGGCAAGATATTTAGTGCCCGAACCGGTGTCTCCGGCCGCTGCTCAAGCACCTCAGCCAGACTTTCCAGCGCCTGTTGCATATAACCACATATCCTCTCCGGATCAATCGGTTGAGCGATTTGCGCCGTCAACCCCAGCGCATCACCAAAATCCTCCACCGACAGAGCAAATGGGTAGTTGGTCCGCTCCTGCGCGCCAAGAAATTCAACACAATGCATGATTTCATTCGAAGTCGCCGATAACGTACTGTGCCGATAGTTTAACAAGGCGCTAAAGAGGGGAATTTCACTTTGCACTCCACTGCAACGTTGAGCCAGCGCCAGTGAGGCGTGTTCATGCGTCAGCAATTTAGCTAACCGGGTATGTGTCAGTCGTACACTGTCCTGCACCGGGGTATCATCCATATCCAACCGCAACGGCAAAGTATTGATAAACAGCCCCATGCTGCTGTCAGCCCCTTCCCCGGCCTGCATCCGCCCAAACAGCACGGTACCGAATACCACTTTCGCCTGTCCGCTGGTGCGTGACAACACCTGCGCCCAGGCCAGATGACACAACGCCGCCAGACTGACGCCCAGACGCCGGGCTTGACTGCGCAGACGGCTATTCAGCGTAGCAGGCAACATCCGGTGCGATGGGGTCACCTGCGAACCATCCCGATATACCTCCGTTAACCCGAACGGCAACGTCGGCTCACCCACCTCTGCCAACATCTCGGTAAAGAAACGGGTATGTTCATCCTGACTCACCCCTAACCGGGCCTGCGCCACTAGGTTGCGGAAAGGGACCGGTGCAGGCAGACTGTTTTCCTGCCCGGCAAAGTACGCCAGAACTTCGCGGTTCATCACCTCCATGGTGGTATGGTCGCCAATCAAATGATGCTGCAATTGCTGTGCAATCCAGCGGCCATTGCTCTCCTGCGCCACCATAAAGTACAACAACGGTGCCTGATGCAAATCAAGACGATAATGACGGGGATTAAAACGGTGAGCCAATTGCTCGCCAACCGGCCCATCAACCGGATCTAATGTCAGTTCAGTGACCAACAATGGTGCCTCACGCCAGACCACCTGTACCGGCACGGATAATCCTTGCCAGATAAAAGCGGTCCGCAGGATGTCATGGCGGTTTATCACCCGTTGCACCGCTACCAAATAACTGTCCAGCAGCGCCCGGTCAGCAAAGGCCATCTGACTGACTAACAGATACGGATCCCCTTCATTTGCCAGTAGATGATGGAACAGGATACCGTCCTGCAACGGTGACAGGGCATAGATATCCTGAATATTCTCCATCCCGCCCGGCACCTGTTCGACGATACGGTCAATCTCTGGCTGAGTCAGATCAATCAACGGTAACATCTCCGGTGTGAGTGCCGTAGTCGCCGGGGTAATGACATTAGCCGGCACCACCACCGCCCGGAACTGCCCGGCTGTCTGGGCAAATTCGGATAACACCGGGGATTGGAATAAATCACGCACCGCCAGTGTTAACCCCGCATGACGCAGACGGTCAATCATCCGGACCGCCAGCAATGAATGGCCGCCCAACACAAAGAAACTGTCATGCCGGCTGACTTGTTCAATGCCCAGCAACTCACCCCAGACAGCCGCCAATGCGATCTCAACCTCCCCTTGCGGCGCTTCATAAACCTGCCGCGCTAAGGCCCCCTCCCCCGGTGCCGGCAATGCCCGGCGATCCAGTTTGCCATTCGCGGTCAACGGGAAGGTATCCAGACGCACAAACGCCGCCGGCACCATATAATCCGGTAAAATCGCACTCAGGTGAGTGTGCAGCCGATTAACTAACTCTTCATCCACGGCGGCCACCACATAAGCCACCAGCCGTTTATCTTGGTCATCCCCCCACGCCAGCACCACCGCTTCACGCACCGCCGGGTGTTCCATTAGCCGGGCTTCAATTTCCCCCGGCTCAATGCGGAAACCACGGATTTTAACCTGCTGGTCATTACGGCCCAGGAATGCCAGATTGCCATCCGGCAGATAGCGGGCCAAATCCCCGGTGCGGTACAGGCGGGCATCGGGTTTACCACTAAACGGATCAGTCAGGAAACGTTCTGCCGTCAGCTCAGGACGATTGAGGTAGCCCCGGGCCACACCGGCCCCGCCAACATACAATTCACCCACGGTACCCAACGGCACCGGCTGACCATATTTATCCAGCAGATAGAGGGTTAAATCCGGGATACGTGTACCAATAGGACTTATGATCTGCTCCACATCATGGTAAGAGAGCGCCCGGTAAGTGACGTGAACTGTGGTCTCGGTGATACCGTACATATTCACCAACTGGGGCGATGTCTCTGCCCGCCGGGCATACCACGGTTTCAGCATACCGGGATCGAGGGCTTCCCCGCCAAAGATGATATAGCGCAAACCATCCGGTAAGGGATTGGCGATATCACTGGCAATGAAGGCTTTGAAAGCACTGGGGGTCTGATTTAACACCGTGATACCGTGCCGACACACAAATTGATGCAGCTCCTGAGGCGAACGAGCAATCGCGTGCGGTACCAGCACCAATTTAGCGCCGTAGCGTAAAGCTCCCCACAATTCCCAGACGGAGAAGTCAAATGCAATGGAATGAAACAGGCACCAGATATCCTGCCGGTTAAAGTGATACCGGGATTCAGTCGCCTCAAACAAACGCAGGATATGACGATGCTCCACCATCACCCCTTTCGGCGTGCCGGTCGAGCCGGAGGTGTAAATCACATACGCCAGATGCCGTGCCGTCAATGCCGGTACTGGCAAGTTACTGTCCGGCTGATCAGGTAGGTTATTCGGGTCAAGTACCGTCAGCCCAGCCAGCGCGTCCTCTCCCAGCGCATCACGTCCGGCACTATCCGCCAGCAAAATAGCGGGGGCCGCATCGGTCAGAATATGGGCCAGACGCTCACCGGTGTAGATCGGATCCAACGGCACATATGCGCCCCCGGCTTTCAGCACCGCCAATAATCCCACCACCATTGCCGGTGAGCGTGATACGCAAATCGCCACCCGCTGGTCCGGCGCCACACCCAACGCCATCAGTTGATGGGCCAGCCGGTTAGCGCGGGCATTTAATTCGGCATAGCTGAGGATATGTTCTTCATACACTAATGCTATCGCATCAGGGGTTTTCTCCACCTGTTGTTCAAACAGCTGGTGAATACAACCCGGCTCAGAATTCGGAGGTTCAATCGCATTCCAGGTTTCCAGCAACAACCTGCGCTCCGCCGGTGCCAGAATATCAATTTTTCCGACCGGCTGTTGCGGGTTAGCCGCCATCTCCCGTAGGACAGTATGGAGATATGCCCTATGCCGCTCAATGGTGGGTTGATCAAACAGGGCGGTAGAATAATTCAGATAACCGACAATCCGGCCCGCCACCTCGGATAAATTCAGCTCCAGATCGAACTTAACCACATCAACAATTTGCCCGACAGGCGACACGGCCAGTCCCGGCAGGCTCCATTCCGTACTCTCATTGTTTTGCCAGGCAAACATCACCTGAAACAGCGGGGGATGCGCCAGTCTGCGCGGCGGTTGCACAATTTCCACCACCTGCTCAAACGGCAAATCCTGATGCTCTTGCGCCGCCAGCGCAGTTTGCCGTGTACGCGCAAGCAATTCGACCACATTCGGCGCACCAGATAAATCCATCCGCAACGCCAACGTATTAACAAAGAAACCGATCAGGGATTCCACTTCCTGACGACCACGACCGGCACTCGGTGTACCGATAATCAGATCTTCCTGACCTGACAGGCGCGACAGAACCGTTGCCCAGCCCGCCAGCAAGGTCATAAATACGGTGACGCCCTGCTGCTCACTCAGACTCTTAAGGGATTGGGTTAACTCCGCATCCAGACTGACAGGCAAGAGAATCCCGGCAAATGACTGCTGAGACGGCCGGGGCCGGTCAGTGGGCAAATCCAGCAATACCGGCGCATCAGCCAGCCGCGTGCTCCAATAGTCGGATTGGGTCTGTATGCGTTCCGCCGACAGCCACTGACGCTGCCAGGCGGCATAATCAGGATATTGAATCACCAACGGTGGCAATGGATCCGGCTGGTCCACAAGAAAAGCGGTGTAGAGGGTGCTCAATTCATGCATCAATACGCTGACAGACCAACCATCGAAAACAATATGATGCTGGGTCAGCAAGAAAACATGATCATCATTAGCCAGCTGTACCAGACTGGAACGAATTAACGGGCCACGGGCCAGATCAAACGGGGCCTCAACTTCCTGAGCAGAGAGCGCCGCAAGCTGGGCATCCACATCAGGCACCTCACGCAGATCATATTTTTTCATCGGCAAGCCCCATTCCGCCGGTAATAATTCCACCTGCGGCTGGCCGTCAACCGCAACAAAGACCGAACGTAACGCTTCATGGCGAACAAACAACGCATCAAGTGCCTGCTGCCAGGCACTCACATTAAGCTGACCACGTAAACGCAATGCCATCGGGATATGATAAGTCTCACTCACCCCCTGAAACTGAGTCAGGAACCACAGACGCTGTTGCGCGAATGACAACGGCAGCTTACCCTCACGGGATAGTGGCATGATGACGGGTAATCTGCTGCCTTGTTCATCAAACCGGGCGCGCATTGCTTCAGCAAAAGCAGCCAAAGAAGGGCATTTGAACAGCGTGGACAGCGGTAATTCAATCCCTAAAGCTGCTATCCGGTTCATCATCCGCACCGCCAGCAGTGAATGCCCGCCCAGCGCAAAGAAATTGTCATGCCGACTTATCTGCTCAACGCCCAATAATTCACGCCAAATAGCTGCCAGGGTCGTTTCCGCCTCCCCTAACGGTGCGGCATAAACCTGACGGGCAAACGCTTCCTCCCCCGGCACCGGTAGCGCCCGGAGATTCAGCTTGCCGCTCAGTGTCAACGGCAAAGCATCCAGCCGCACAAACGCCGCCGGCACCATATAATCCGGCAAAATCGCACTCAAATGAGTACGCAAATTATTAGCCAGCCTGTCATCCGCTTCTGCCGCCACATAAGCCACCAAACGCTTATCCTGTCCTTCGCCCAACGCCAGCACAACTGCTTCACGCACCGCAGAGTGTTCTGTCAACCGGGCTTCAATTTCCCCCGGTTCAATGCGGAAACCACGGATTTTAACCTGCTGGTCATTACGGCCCAGGAACTCCAGATTGCCATCCGGCAGGTAACGGGCCAAATCCCCGCTCCGGTACATATGGGCACTGGGTTCACTACTAAACGGATCAGCCAGAAAACGTTCCGCGGTCAGTTCAGGGCGATTGAGATAGCCACAGGCAACCCCATCTCCGCCCACATAAATCTCTCCAATCACGCCTATCGGCACCGGCTGACCATCAGCATCCAACAGATAAACCTGGGTGTTGGCTATTGGCCGACCAATCGGGATCCTTGTCGCACTCTGTGGTAACGCCACAATAGGGTACATCGTGGTAAAGGTGGTTCCCTCGCTCGGCCCGTAAGCCTGCAATAATTGTTGTGGCGGATGATTATCCAGAACCTGGGCAATCACATGCAGATCGGGGATATCTCCCCCGAAAATCAGGATCTTAATCTGCGGAAGAATCGGGGATAATTCTGTCACCAGCCGGTTAAACAACCCGATAGTCAGCCACAGCACTGTGACGCGATGTACTTGTAAAACCTGCACTAACTTGTGTGGCGTCAGCAACGTATCATGGTCGATAACCACCAACGTACCGCCGTTAAGCAATGGCGCCCAGACTTCGAACATGCTGGCATCAAAAACCGGATTAGCAGTAAAAGAAACCCGATCATCCGGCCCGATTTCGGCGTATCCATTATTGATCATCAGCCGAACTACGGCACGATGCGGCACCATTACCCCTTTTGGTATGCCGGTTGAGCCGGAGGTATACATGATATACGCCAACTCAGTACTGGAACGCGGTAAGTCAAGATTAAGGTGATCTTCTTGCCTGATAACGTCCATCTCACCGGCCAGATAAAACAGGGGAATAGCCAGGTCAACCGGCATATCCGTGAGCAACAATTTAGCGGAACAGTCGTTTATCAACCAATGCTGCCGTTCGTCCGGCACACGGGGATCGATCGGCACATAAACGGCCCCAGCCTTGAGAATAGCCAACTGAGCCACTACCAGTTCAACAGAGCGTTCCAGCAGCACCGCAACCCGATCATCCGGACGGATCCCCTGTTCAATCACCCAGCGCGCCAGCCGGTTAGCGCGGGCATTTAATTCAGCATAACTGAGGCGACGTTCTCCATACTCCAGCGCTATCGCATCAGGGGTTTTCTCTGTCTGTTGCTCAAACAGTTGGTGAATACAATACTGATCAGGATAAGGTGCCTGGGTTGCGTTCCAGGTTGCCAGCAACAGCCGCTTTTCCGCTTCCGGCAAGATATTCAGCAACCGGACCGGTGTCTCTGGCCGCTGTTCAAGCGCCTCTGTCAGACTTTCCAGCGCCTGTTGCATATAACCACACACCCGTTCCGGGTCAAATGGCTGGACAATTTGCGCCGTCAGCCCTAGCGCTTCGCCAAAATCTTCCACTGACAGGGCAAATGGGTAATTAGTCCGCTCCTGCGCGCCAAGAAATTCAACTCCATGCATAATTTCATTCGAAACCGCCGATAACGTACTGTGTCGGTAGTTCAATAAGGCGCTAAAGAGTGGAACTTCACTTTGCACGCCACTGCAACGTTGGGCCAGCGCCAGCGAGGCGTGTTCATGTTCCAGCAATTCCGCTAACCGGGCATGAGCAGCTTGTACGCTGTCCCGTACCGGGGTTTCATCCATATCCAACCGCAACGGCAAGGTATTGATAAACAGTCCCATGCTGCTGTCAGCCCCTTCCCCGGCCTGCATCCGCCCAAACAATACGGTGCCGAACACCACTTGCTTCTGCCCGCTGGTACGTGACAACATCTGAGCCCAGGCCAGATGACACAACGCCGCCAGACTGACGCCCAGACGCCGGGCCTGGCTACGCAGACGGCCATTCAGTATAGCGGGCAACATCCGGTGCGATTGAGTCATCTGCGAACCATCCCGATGGACTTCCGTCAACCCGAACGGCAACGTTGGTTCATCCACCTCAGCCAACATCTCGGTAAAGAAACGGGTATGCTCGGCCTGACTCACCCCCAGCCGAACCTGAGCCACCAGATTGCGGAAAGGGACCGGCGTAGGCAAGTTATCCCCCAGCCCAGCAAGGTACTCCTGAACTTCGCGGTTCATCACCTCCATGGTGGTATGGTCGCCAATCAAGTGATGCTGCAATTGCAGTGCAATCCAGCGACCCTCTGTTTCCTGGGCAATAACAAAACGTAACAGGGGTGCCTGTCCCAGATCGAGACGATGCTGACGGGGATCAAAACGTTGAGCCAATTGCTCATAAACCGGCCCATCAGCGGGATCTAATATCAGCTCAATCACTGATAATGGCGCTTGACGGCAAACCACCTGCACCGGTACAGATAATCCTTGCCAGACAAAAGCAGTACGCAGAATATCGTGGCGATCAACCACCTGTTGTACCGCCACCAGATAACGATCCAGCAACCATCGATCAGCAAAGGCCATCTGGCTGACCAATAGGTACGGGTCGCCTTCGTTAGCCAATAAGTGGTGGAACAAAATACCGTCCTGCAACGGTGACAGGGCATAGATATCCTGAATATTCGCCATCCCGCCCGGCACCTGTTCAACGATATAGTCAATTTCAGGCTGAGTCAGATCAATCAGCGGCAACATCTCAGGAGTGAGTGCCGTGGTCGCCGGGGTGATGACATTAGCCGGCACTACCACCGCCGATGATTGCTCTGCTGTTTGAGCAAATACGGACAGCACCGGGGATTGAAACAGGTCACGCACTGCCAGCATTAACCCCGCGTTACGCAGACGGTCAATCATCCGGACCGCCAGCAATGAATGACCGCCCAACGCAAAGAAACTGTCGTGCCGACTGACCTGTTCAATACCCAACAATTCGCTCCAGATAACGGCTAATGTGGTTTCTGTCTCCCCCTGCGGCGCTTCATAAACCTGACGGGCAAACGCTTCCTCCCCCGGTACCGGCAACGCCCGGCGATCCAGTTTGCCGTTTGACGTCAACGGGAAGGTATCCAGACGCACAAACGCCGCCGGCACCATATAATCCGGCAAAATGGTACTTAAATGAGTATGCAAGCGGTTAACCAACCGGTCACTCTCTTCTGCCGTCACATAAGCCACCAACCGTTTATCTTGCCCTTCGCCCAAGGCCAGTACCAGCGCGTCATTCACTGCGGGATGTTCCATTAACCGGGCTTCGATTTCCCCCGGCTCAATGCGGAAACCGCGGATTTTAACCTGCTGGTCATTACGGCCCAGTAACTCCAAATTACCGTCTGGCAGATAGCGAGCCAAATCCCCGCTCCGGTACAGGCGGGCATCGGGTTCACCACTAAACGGATCTATCAGAAAACGTTCAGTGGTCAGTTCAGGACGATTGAGATAGCCACAGGCAACTCCATCTCCGCCGATATAAATCTCGCCGATGACCCCCTGCGGCACCGGCTGACCATAGATATCCAGCAGATAAACCCGCGTATTGGCTATTGGCCGGCCAATGGGGATCCGGGTCATTCCCGGCGATAACTCTGCGATACGGTAGGTGGTGGTAAAGGTGGTGCCTTCACTCGGTCCATAGCCATTCAATAACTGTTGAGGTGGGCTATCACGCAGAACTTGGGCAATCACATGTGGATCCAGCACATCACCGCCGACAATCAGGATCCTGAGCGGCGGAAGAGCCGGGGCCAACTCTGCCGCCAGCCGGTTAAACAGCCCGACACTCAGCCACAACACGGTAATACGATAAGCCTGTAATGCCCGGACAAATTCCTGAGGCGTCAGCAACGTTGCGTGATCAATCACCACCAACACACCGCCATTCAGCAACGGTGCCCAGACTTCAAAGGTGCTGGCATCAAAAACCGGGTTAGACTCAAAAGCCACCCGATCATCCGGCCCGATTTCGGCGTACCCATTATTCATCACCAGACGAACCACCGCACGATGCGGCACCATCACCCCTTTTGGCGTGCCGGTCGAGCCGGAGGTGTACATGATATAAGCCAGCGCGGTACTGGAGCGCGGTAAGTCAGGATTAAGGTGATCTTCTTCCCTAATGGCGTCCATCTCACCAATCAGGTAAAACTGGGGAATTGCCAGGTCAACCGGAATATCCGTGAGCAACAATTTGGCTGAACAATCGTTTATCAGCCAGTTTTTCCGTTCGTCCGGCACTCGGGGATCGATAGGTACATAAACGGCTCCAGCCTTGAGGATAGCCAACTGAGCCACCACCAGTTCAATGGATCGTTCTAACAGCACCGCCACCCGATCATCCGATTGGATCCCCTGCCCGATTAACCGACGGGCCAACCGGTTGGCGCGGGCATTTAATTCGGTATAGCTGAGAATGTGTTCTTCATACACTAACGCTATCGCGTCAGGGGTTTTCACCGCTTGTTGTTCAAACAGCCGGTGAATGCATGACTGATCAGGATACGGCGTCTGAGTTGCATTCCAAGTTTCCAGTAACCGCTGGCGCTCCGCCATGGTCAGGATATCGATTTTCCCAACCGGCTGTTGCGGGTGAGCCACTACCGTTTGCAATACTGCGTACAGATACCCCACGTACCGCTCGATGGTTGATTGATCAAACAGGGCGGTGGCATAATTCAGATAACCAGCAATCCTGCCATCCACCTCAGACAGAGTCAGTTCAAGATCAAACTTAGCAATATCAATGCGTTGGTCGGCAGGTGAAACCGCTAATCCCGGCAACCGCCATTCCGTGCTTTCATTGTTTTGCCAGGCAAACATCACCTGAAACAGCGGGGTATGCGCCAGTTGGCGCGGCGGTTGCACGATTTCCACCACCTGTTCAAACGGCAGATCCTGATGCTCTTGCGCCGCCAAAGCCGTTTGCCGCACACGCGCAAGCAAGTCAGCCATATTCGGCGCACCGGATAAATCCATGCGCAATGCCAACGTATTAACAAAGAAGCCGATCAGGGATTCCACTTCCTGCCGACTACGACCGGCACTCGGCGTACCGATAATCAGATCTTCCTGACCTGACAAGCGCGATAAAACCGTCGCCCAAGCCGCCAACAGCGTCATAAATAACGTGACACCCTGCTGCTCACTTAAACGTTTAAGAGATTGAGTTAATTCCACATCCAGACTGACAGGCCAGATATTCCCGGCAAACGACTGCTGAGGCGGACGTGGCCGGTCAGTGGGCAAATCCAACAGTACCGGCGCATCAGCCAGCCTGGTACGCCAATAGTCGGATTGAGACTGTATGTGTTCCGCCGACAGCCATTGACGCTGCCAGGCGGCGTAATCAGGATATTGAATCACCAACGGAAGCAACGGATCCGATTGCTGGTTCAAGCAAGCTGCATAAAGCGCCTCCAGTTCTGATTTCAGTATCCCTAAAGACCAGCCATCGGAAACAATATGATGCTGAGTCAGTAAGAAAACGTAATCATCATCCGCCAGTTGGATCAGACTGGAACGAATTAAGGGGCCACGGGCAAGATCAAACGGAGCCTCGGCTTCCTGAGCAGAGAGAAACGCAAGCTGGGCATCCGCATCCGGCGCGTCATGCAGATCATATTTTTTCATCGGCAGGCCCCATTCCACCGGTAATAATTCCACCTGCGGCTGACCATCGACAGAAACAAAAACTGAGCGCAACGCTTCATGACGGGCAAACAACGTATTTAGTGCCTGCTGCCAGGCCACAATATCCAGCTGACCATGTAAACGCAGGGCCAACGGAATATGATAGGTATCACTCACCCCGTCAAACTGAGCCAGGAACCACAGACGTTGCTGAGCGAATGACAACGGCAATTGGCCCTCACGGGATAGCGGAACGATAGCGGACAATATCCTGCCCGGCTCATCAAACCGGGCGCGCATCGCTTCAGCAAAAGCCATCAAAGCAGGGAATTTAAACAGCGTGGACAGCGGTAATTCAATCCCCAAAGCCGCTATCCGGTTCATCATCCGCACCGCCAACAACGAATGGCCACCCAAAGCGAAAAAGTTGTCATAGCGGCTAATCCGCTCAACGCCCAGTAATTCTCGCCAGATAGCAGCCAGAGTGGTTTCTGTTTCCCCCTGCGGAGCTTCATAAACCTGACGCGCAAACGCTTCTTCCCCCGGTGCTGGTAACGCCCGGCGATCCAGTTTGCCGTTCGGTGTCAATGGGAAGGTATCCAGACGCACAAAAGCGGCCGGTACCATATAATCCGGCAAAATCGTACTCAGATAAGTACGCAGATGGTTAACCAACGCCTCATCCGCTTCTGCCACCACATAAGCCACCAACCGCTTGTCCTGACCGCCGCCCAGCACCAGCACAACCGTTTCATGCACTGCGGGGTGTTCCATCAATCGGGCTTCAATTTCCCCCGGCTCAATGCGGAAACCGCGGATCTTAACTTGCTGGTCATTACGGCCCAGAAACGCCAGATTGCCATCCGGTAAGTAACGCGCCAAATCCCCGGTTCGGTACATGCGCGCATCCGGTTCATTGCTAAACGGGTCAGCCAGAAAACGTTCCGCAGTCAATTCAGGACGATTAAGGTAACCACAGGCCACTCCATCTCCACCGATATACATCTCCCCTGACGCACCCAACGGCACCGGTTGACCTTCTGTATCCAACAGATAAACCCGGGTATTGGCTATCGGGCGACCAATGGGGATCTGGGTTATCTCCGGCGATAACGCCGTGATACGGTAAGTCGTGGTAAAGGTGGTGCCCTCACTCGGCCCATAGCCATTCAATAACTGTTGAGGTGGGCTATCACGCAAAACCTGCGCAATCACATGCGGATCCAGCACATCGCCGCCGACAATCAAGATCCTGAGCTGTGGGAGAGCCGGAGCCAATTCTGTCGCCAGCCGGTTAAACAGCCCAACACTTAGCCACAGCACCGTAATACGATAAGCCTGTAATACCCGGACAAACTCTTTAGGCGTCAATACCGTGGCGTGATCAATCACCACCAGCGCACCGCCATTTAGCAATGGTGCCCAAACTTCAAACGTGCTGGCATCAAAAGCCGGATTAGCCTCAAACGCCACCCGATCATCCGGCCCGATTTCGGCATACCCATTATTGATAACCAGCCGAATCACGGCGCGATGCGGCACCATCACCCCTTTTGGTGTACCGGTCGAGCCGGAGGTATACATAATGTAAGCCAGCTCAGTACTGGCGCGGGGTAAGTTAGGATTGAGGTGATCTTCTTCCCTAATGGCGTCCATCTCATCAGCCAGGCAAAGCAGGGGAATTGCCAGGTCAACCGGAATATCCGTGATCAACAATTCGGCGGAACAGTCGTTTATCAGCCAATGCTGCCGTTCGTCCGGCACACGGGGATCGATCGGCACATAAACGGCCCCGGCCTTGAGGATAGCCAACTGAGCCACCACCAGTTCAACAGAGCGTTCCAACAGCACCGCAACCCGATCATCCGACCGGATCCCCTGCTCAACTAACCGATGTGCCAACCGGTTAGCACGGGCATTTAATTCCGCATAACTGAGAGTATGTTCACCGTACACCAACGCTATCGCGTCAGGCGTCTTTTCTGCCTGTTGTTCAAACAGCCGGTGAATACAACACGGGTCAGGATACGGCGTCTGGGTCATGTTCCAGGTTGCCAACAACAACTGCTTCTCTGCTTCCGGCAAAATATTCAGCAACCGTACTGGCGTCTCCGGCCGCTGCTCAAGCGCCTCTGCCAGACTTTCCAGCGCCTGTTGCATATAACCGCATACCCGCTCCGATTCAAACGGCTGCACCACCTGAGCAGTTAATCCCAAAGTAGATCCACCGTCCTCCACTGACAGCACAAACGGATAGTTGGTTCGCTCCTGTGCGCCAAGGAATTCAATACCCTGCGCCACATTATCCGGCATCATCGGCTGATCATTATGCCGATAGTTCAGCAGAGCACTAAAAAGCGGAATTTCCCCCTGCACCCCACTGCAACGCTGGGCCAATGCCAGTGACGCATGTTCATGATCCAGCAATTCGGCTAACCGAACATGTGCTGCCCGTACACTCTCCTGCACCGGAGTACCATCTATATCCAGCCGCAACGGCAAGGTATTGATAAACAGCCCCATGCCGCTGTCAGCCCCTTCTCCTGACTGCATACGCCCAAACAATACCGTACCGAATACCACTTTCTCCTGTCCGCTGGTACGTGACAACACCTGTGCCCAAGCCAGATGACACAAGGTCGCCAGACTGACACCCAGACGCCGGGCCTGACTGCGCAGACGGTCATTCAGCGTAGCAGGTAACATCCGGTGCGATTGGATCACCTGCGAACCATCCCGATGTATTTCCGTTAACCCGAATGGCAACGTCGGTTCATCCACCTCAGCCAACATCCCGGTAAAGAAGCGAGTATGCTCGGTCTGACTCACCCCCAGCCGGGCCTGAGCTACCAGATTACGGAAAGGAACCGGGGCCGGCAGGCTCTCACCCTGCCCGGTGAAATACGCCTGAACCTCACGGTTCATCACCTCCATGGTGGTATGGTCGCCGGTCAAATGGTGCTGCAATTGCAATACCACCCAGCGACCATCGGCTTCCTGCGCTACCATAAAGCGCAGCAAGGGTGCCTGGCTCAAATCGAGACGATGCTGATGCAAGTTAAAACGCTGCATTAACTGGTCACTCACCGGGCCATCAGCTGGATCCAGCATCAATTCAGTCACTGACAACGGTGCCTGACGCCAAACCACCTGGACCGGCGCTGATAATCCTTGCCAAATAAAAGCAGTACGCAAAATATCGTGGCGATCAACCACCTGTTGCACTGCCGCCAGATAACGGTCCAACAGCGGCCGGTCAGCAAAGGCCATCATATAGACCAGCAGATACGGATCGCCTTCAGCTGTCAGCAAATGATGGAACAGGATGCCGTCCTGTAACGGTGACAGGGCATAAATATCCTGCACATTAGTGATCCCGCCCGGCACCTGCTCAATGATATGGTCAATTTCTGGTTGAGTCAGATCAATCAATGGCAACATCTCCGGCGTCAGCGCCGTCGTCGCCGGGGTGATGACATTAGGCGGCACCACCACCGCCCGATGTTGTCCCAACATTCGGGCAAGCTCAGACAACACCGGAGATTGGAACAAATCGCGGGCAGCCAGCGTCAGCCCAAGGTGGCGCAGACGGTCAATCATCCGTAAGGCAAACAGCGAATGACCACCCAATGCAAAGAAACTGTCATGCCGGCTAATCCGCTCAATGCCTAATAACTCGCGCCAGATAGCGGCTAATGCGATTTCCACCGCCCCCTGCGGCGCTTCGTAAATCTGCCGGGCAAAAGCCTCTTCGCCCGGCATCGGCAACGCCCGACGATCCAGTTTGCCGTTCGAGGTCAGCGGGAAAACATCAAGACGCACAAAGGCCGCCGGCACCATATAATCAGGTAAAACGGTGCTCAGGTGAGTACGCAGACGGTTAACCAGCGCCTCATCCGTGTCTGCCGCCACATAAGCCACCAACCGTTTGTCCTGCCCGTCACTTAGCACCAGTACAGCCGCCTCACGTACCGCCGGGAACTCTGTCAGCCGGGCTTCAATTTCCTCCGGCTCAATACGGAAGCCACGGATTTTAACTTGCTGGTCATTACGGCCTAGAAACGCCAGATTGCCATCCGGCAAATAACGGGCTAAATCCCCGGTTCGGTACATCCGTGCCCCCGGTTTAGGGCTAAAGGGATCCGCCAGAAAGCGTTCAGCCGTCAATTCAGGGCGATTAAGATAACCACAAGCAACCCCATCACCACCGACATAAATCTCACCGGCCACCCCCAACGGCACTGGCTGACCATAAGCATCCAGCAGATAAACCCGCGTATTGGCTATTGGTCGGCCAATGGGGATCCGGGTCTCTCCCTGCGGTAGCGCCGTAATACGGTAGGTGGTGGTAAAGGTGGTGCCTTCACTCGGACCATAGCCATTCAATAATTGTTGTGGCGGGCTATCACGCAGAACCTGGGCAATGACATGCGGATCAAGTACATCTCCGCCGACAATCAGGATCTTGAGCTGCGGGAAAACCGGGGACAACGCTGTCGCCAGCCGATTAAACAGCCCGACACTCAGCCACAACACCGTAATGCGATGAATCTGCAATGCCTGGACAAACTCTTTGGGCGTCAGCACGGTCGCGTGATCAATCACCACCAGCGCGCCACCATTCAGCAAAGGTGCCCAAACTTCAAACGTGCTGGCATCAAAAACCGGGTTAGCCTCAAAAGCCACCCGATCATCCGGCCCAATTTCGGCATAGCCATTATTGATAACCAGCCGAACCACAGCCCGATGCGGCACGACCACCCCTTTTGGCGTACCGGTCGAGCCGGAGGTATACATGATATATGCCGGCCCAGTGCTAGAACGGGGTAAATCAGGATTAAAACACGCTTCTTCCCTGTACGTGCCTGTCTCAACGGCAAGACACAATAACGGCACAGTCAGGCCAACCGGGATATCACCTTGATCATTAATGAGCAGAAATTTGGCTAAACAATCGCTTATCAGCCAGTTTTTCCGTTCATCCGGCACACTCGGATCGATCGGCACATAAACGGCACCCGCCTTGAGGATAGCCAACTGAGCCACCACCAGTTCAATGGACCGTTCTAACAAAATAGCCACGTGATCATCCGGGCAAATCCCCTGTTCAATCAGTTGATGCGCCAGCCGGTTGGCACGGGTATTCAGTTCCGCATAGCTCAGCGCCTTATCTCCGGCTATCAGCACTGTCGCTTCCGGGGTTTTCTCCGCCTGTTGTTCAAACAACTGATGAATACACAACTGGTCAGGATATACCGTTTCCGTGGCGTTCCAGGTTTCCAGCAGCAGCGTGCGTTCAGCCTCAGACAACAAATTGAGCTGCCAGACAGGGATGTCATCCTCCTCCCCTGCCGATGATGCCAACACCTGTAAATGTTCACTCATCCGCTGAACCATTTCCGCTTTCAGACGATTTGCATCGTAAATCCAGCGAAAACCACCCTGTGTATTCATCTGGAGTGTCAGCAATTCACCTAACGCGTTCTGCTCCCATGGTCTGTCATCAGGTATTACAGAGACCGCAATCCGCCACGGCCGGCTTGTTGTTAATGCCGGGATAGCGCACAGTGAAGGAGAACGGGAAAGGAGATCACGGCAAAATGTTCGATGCTGCGCCAGCCGTGCAAACTCATCATTCATCTCGTTCGCTACCGCACACCACGGCTGATCAAATGCCACCTCAACACTCATTGGCACCACCGGCACCAAACCAGACAACATACCCAGTGCATCTTTTGCCCTCTCCACACACCAGCCGATTTGGAATTCGGTCTGATGAGTCAAACGCGCGAGATAAATAGCGAATGCCTGCAACAGTGTCTGCAATGGATCTTTTTCGTTTTTTAACTTCTCATCGCCTTTTAACAGCGGGGGTTGCCAGGCACTTAACACCCATTCAGGTTCCGTTGACTCCCCGGCAGTTTCGAAAGGTAATTGAAGTGGCAGTAAAGAGGCAAGACGCTCACGCCAGAATGATTCACTGGGCGCAAGTATCTGGAGGGTATCTTTTACATTCTGGGCCTGTTGTGGGGAAAGCAGAGGCAACTGCGTGCCGGGCCTGAGTTCTGATATATCAGCAAGCTCCCCGGCGGACAATAATTTGCCCTCAAGTGTGGCGAAACCACCGATCCGAACATCCTCACTGCCAGTTGTGACCTGCCAGGCATCCTCCTCTACCGCAATCAAGGTACCGGGTGCTCCCTCAGAGCAGCAGTTCAGCCGTTGCAGCCAAGAAATCCGCACCATGCCCGGTTTCAGTAACAGTTTCGGGCAACCTAGTGAATTTAAGTAGTTTTCACCAAAATCTAACGCCCGTACTAGGGCTGAAAGCGCCTCAGCCGGCTGCTGCCAGCCCAGATATCCCCCTCCATCGGGGCGACGTGACTGAGCATAAAAACTCCGCTGTGTCAAATCCTGCGGATAAGTCACCAACTTGCTCTGATCAAGATCCCGCAGCAGCTTAATAAATCCTTCTTGAGCCGCCTGATAACATTTCAGGTTCAATGAAAACGCATTATCGTACTCTTCAATCGCTACCGGCCATTGCACGGCAATATCGCCGGTATCCACCCCCGCCTCAATGCAATGCCACGAAATGGCGTAATGTGTTTCCCGCGCTAACAGCGCCCAGGAAGTGGCATGACTGCCCGCATAACGTGGCAAGGGGCTATTGTGATAATTAAAAGCACCACCGCGAATCTGCTCAATCAGCGACGCGGGCAGGATAATCGGATTAACGATGGAGAAAAGCCAATCCACAGGGTGTTGCGCAATTTGCGCGTGTAATTCCTCAACAGAGTTCACACAAACAATCCCTTGCCGGGCAGCCCATGTTTGCAGAACAGTATCGGTAGTCAACATTGCTTGTATCGTATGCCCGGCCGCCTGAATTTGTTCGGCACAGAACACAGCAAGGGTTGTTCCACCGATCACGACGCAGCGACGTGACAGAACAGGTATATTTTTTACGTTATTAATTATATTTTCTGACGTCTGAGAGAGCAGTTCGGTTTTAAGGACACTTTCCGCTTTAATAATGTTATCTTTCATCGACTACCTCAATAAATCTGTTAGATATTTAGCAACTGTCATTCTCGACAATTATCACAAATGTGTTTTTTTATTTTCGTCCCACTTATCCTGGCGGAATTAAAAACGGGTACGTTTAAGCATCAATTAAGATACTCAAGCAATGTTTTCTCTCTGATTCTGGGTATAAATAACCGCTTCATTAGCAATTCTGTAACGATAACTTTCCTAATAACGGAATAAATTGTTCATTTATCGGACATAAATATACGTTCTATTTCATTTCTATTTTTTAGATAAGCACCTTTGATTAATGCTTAACTCCATGATTTAAACCAGAATCATCAACGACTATTCCATTAATACGAACTTACTTCGGTAACTTATTACAAAATAAGACTTCCTCGTCGAACAAAGAGAAAGTAAAATGCCGTATCAAATTCAATTTCTTATGCATTTGCAAAGACACCCTGTACATTTAATTACTTTAAAATATAAGTTCAAGACAAAATCAATTTAATTACATGTTATTCCATAATAATAAATCGCCATAATTAATGTAAAAGTTAATTATCTTTAACTCCATAAAGAAATAATTTCGAATTAAAATCAATCTAACTATATGTTATTTTATTATAATATAGCCAAGATCAACATTGATGCAATACCGTATTGATCATTAAGCAACATATTCAAGAATAGCTCCTCTTTGATATGAATTATCGGATATAAAACGATATTTATCGTCGCATGATGTAAGCAGAAATAAAACCTTATACCATTTAGCTTGTAAACATCAATGAACATTACATTAAAGCAATCCTCCGTCCACAATCAATGCCAAAGGAAGCGCCTAAAATCCACTCTGGTTTGAGGAAAAACCCTGTGTAGTTAAAAATAGTATTGTATATATCTCACTTAGATTAAGATGTTATATACCCATCAGATATATAATATAGACCGGAAAAATTTAAAACGACTTAACGATTATTAATCTATTCAATAGATAAATAATAAACTACCTAAGCAACTAATTAACAATCACAATGTAATTAATAAAAACATAATAAACACACACTTTACTATAATCATATCGTTCACGGCGAGAAATCGTCTGATTATCAGCCTGCTTGGGTTATACTCTTTTATTTACTGATTTATTTTCAACTTTTTCTATCATCACTAATACCCCCGAATAGATTACTTGTATTATATTTTAGGCTTTTGTTGAATGCGCAATAAAAAAAGACAACAATAACTGGCCAAATAAATACCAGAATAGAAATCCATAATGACCAATTCCATACATCTACAGCCAGAATCAGGCTGAATGTAAAAATAACAAGAATAAACGGTAAAAATTTAGAAATTAGAGCGAAAATGTAAATAGATACAATAACAGTAGCCACTTTGGCTGGAATACTCCACCACCCCAAATAAGCACTAAATATATAATCATTAAGCGTCAATACTTGCATCATGACAGTAAAAAAAGAAGAAAGTACAATAATCGCTATAATAATATTGCAGAACTTTATCATCTCAAACCGACCCTATAATCATTAGCTTAAATCTAAATCACGTTAATCTGACGGAGGAAGTTCATCGTCTCTAACCACCAGATGCTCATTATTTCCAATCAAGGGAGTGTAACTTAATGCAAGCCGATATATGTGGATTTGGGCCAGCACAGCCTGATATTAATATTACTGACAGTAATGTTAAGCATTGTTTTATATTTATCATGGTGAATACTCCTCAATTGCTAATCCATAAAGAAGTGATATTACTTTATTTTCCAGTAATCAATGGAATCTCTGTTTAAATCAACTCTGCCATCAGGATATTCAACTCTTGAAGGTTCTTTGCCTGGTGGAATAATAATTTTTGGCATCTTGGTTTCATCCAATTTAGGTTTATAGGTAATTTTCCATTCTGCGCCTGGAGTTAACTTTAATCTAAAGGGACGCATTCCTCCTTCTCCTCGTAGGAATACTCTGTTTGGGCGCCCGTAAACTATTTTCAGAATAGGGTAAATAACCGGGCTGTAATCTATAGTATTTATTGCTTTAGTTTCACTAAGATATGTCCGGGCCGCATCATTAATGAATACGGTTAAGCCTGTTCCTTCAGAGCCTTCCTCCTGAATAGCATCTTTCACCAAATGGAGAACATCAGTATAACCCACCGTCACAAAAGCCCGGTTGATTTTCCATTTGCACCGACCGCCACCATTAAAAGGTAATTTCGCCTGAAAGTAACCCGTTTGTGGATCGGCCTTTACTTTCAGACGAAGGCCATTATAGGTTGGCACCTTATAAGGCGACATATCGGCGTGCAGCTGATATTCAAGGCAATCTTTTGAGATATACTCTGCCGACACATGCGGCTCCGTATATTTCGGTGCGACTCCTTCTACTGTGATCCACTGATTTTCTTTAGGAGGAGAAAGTGGCTCATTTGGGTCAGCACAGCCTGATATTAATATTACTGACAGTAATGTTAAACATTGTTTTATATTTATCATGGTGAATACTCCTCAATTGCTAATCCATAAAGAAGTGATATTACTTTATTTTCCAGTAATCAATGGAGTCTCTATTTAAATCAACTCTGCCATCAGGATATTCAACTCTTGAAGGTTCTTTGCCTGGTGGAATAATAATTTTTGGCATCTTGGTTTCATCCAATTTAGGTTTATAGATGATTTTCCATTCTGCGCCTGGAGTTAATCTCAGAGTAAAGAAACGTTGTGCTACCTCACCTTGCAAGAATATTCTTTTGGGGAATCTGTTAACCATTTCCAAAACAGGGTAAATAATCGGACTATAATCCAGAGTATTCAATGCGGCGGTTTCATTGTCTGTTGTCGCTGCATCTTTAATAAATACGGTTAAACCTGTTCCTTCTGCCCCTGGATACTGGGTGGCATCTTTAACCAGACGACGAACATCAGTATAGCCTACCGTCACAAAAACCTGGTTGATTTTCCATTTGCACCGACCGCCACCATTAAAAGGTAATTTCGCCTGAAAGTAACCCGTTTGTGGATCGGCCTTCACTTTCAGACGAAGCCCATTATAGGTCGGCACCTTATAAGGCGACATATCGGCATGCAGCTGATATTCAAGGCAATCTTTTGAGATATACTCTGCCGATACATGCGGCTCCGTATATTTCGGTGCGACTCCTTCTACTGTGATCCACTGATTTTCTTTAGGAGGAGAAAGTGGCTCATTTGGGTCAGCACAGCCTGATATTAATGTGATTAACAATATCAATAAGCCTTGCTTGATATTTATCATGATAAATCTTCCTCAATTCCTATAGCGTTATCCGTATAGCGTGTTAAGGCCAACGCCCCTTGTTTATCTTGTTGAGTGCAAATCAGTGCTTGTTTCAACTGATGATCCATCTGCAAAAATAATGCATCGCGTTGCCGAATATCTGAAACAATATCAGTCCGTTCATTCAACGTCTTTTCAAATAATTGCTCTTGATCCCGGAAAAAATGGTATCTATTCGGTGCAACCAATTCTGCAAGTCGCGCACCAATATAACGGGCATATTTCAGAGAACTATGATCAGGAAAACCCAAAGCATCCTTTACGGTCGGATTCTCATTCAACGGAAACCATTTAGCCTTATCCACATTGCTTATCTGCTTAAAAAATCCCTTCTGAATCTCCCCGGCATCCTCCAGATTATTTTCCGTTTCACGGTTTAGTGACGGAATTAAATATAATTTTGTTTTAGTGGGTAAGGTGGTCCTTAGCCGAATATGATTGCTGGGGTTACGTTCTTCCAACCATTCAATAACCAGATTAATTTTACAAAAATGTACTATTTTTCCGTGATGCAAGAACACTTCACCGCTGCTGGTAAAATCCAGCAATTCAACGGGGCTGAATAGATAGCCTAGTGGTCCCCAGCAATCATACAGCCAGTTATCCAGATTTTTTTCCGGCGGTAAAGATGGGATCGGGTCATCTTCATTCACATGGCGGTAATGGGTGATATCTGCCAGTTCTCTTACAGCACTTAAGGTTAATACTCTGGGCATTCCGTAGCTATAGAAGCAAGGATTATGGTCTTTCAATTGTGCACTATGCAGTAATGCTAACGCTCCCCCTAAACTGTGACCACAAACAAATAGTTTTCTTTTTTTAGCCAAATCCAGCACATCACTAAATACTGCTATACTCTTATCACTGGGAACTCTTAACTTTCCAACCAGACTAAATGCCTCCCAGAACCCTGCATGCACTTTGCCACAGTGAATAAAATCACTGCACAATATCTTCTCATCACAACCCAACTCCAAAGGCTGGTACGTAGCATCCGTCAGGACATCCTCCGTGCTGGCTGTACCCCGCCAACTGACAATCACATCACTCTGACTGACCGCATAAAACAGTTGAGTATTGCCCTGTTTATTATCCCCTGCTTTTGAATTAATAAACTCCACTTGAGTATAACGTTCACTGAATGGCACATCATAAACCACTGGAGTCGCCGACAACTCCTCAACTTTATCCGGAAGCTTCGAAACATCCACCATCTGCCGATTAAAAAAGTGAGTCACCGAGCCTTCAGTATCAACATCCCCGCCGGCATAAGCCAGCACACTCATCAAACACTGGTTATACGCATTAACAATGGAATACTCCTTTTGATGATGCAACTGCAAAACCCAGGCTCGAAACGGGCATATTTCCAGTACATACCGTTGATTTAATGGATGAACCGTGTAGCCACTTGGCTCAGGGTCCGGAAAATGATAGGGAGGTGGAATATCTTTGGGATCCCATCCCTCAATCACCGGCAACCCATCACTAATCTGCCCGATAGTCACATAGTGATATTGGTGACCTTCCGCTTCGGCTTTTGGCTTCACCACCGACACCGCTTCACCGCGTATTTCCCGCAACGGGCGTTGTTCCATTTCATCCGCCAATGATTGGGCGTGGATATACAAGGTCACCGGATAAGCTGTCAGGTCTTCTTCCCTGAGTATCCCGAAACCATCGGTTACCCCCTGACGCACATAACCTGGAGTTCCGTAACTGATCAGACGATAAGGCAGGTTGACCAGCGGTTTATCCTGTTCATCCACCAACTGAAATTCTACCCAGTGTCTCAAATACTTCTTACAATCTAAACCTAAACGCGGATCTAATATACCCATTGGTTTGGCTTCCTTCTTTTAATCTTACATATAGGCAGCAGCCCAAACATCCTGTGCTGAAAGTCTCACAAGATTTGTTCCGTCCGGTGATAAATAACCTTCATCACTCGAAAAGCGCCCATGCTTAGGAATTAAAATAATTTATTTCTTTACCCAAGAAATAAACCCGTAAAAATCCTACTATCACAGACAAACATCACAGCTTATGCAGTGAGTAATAGTAAGTTGAACGACAGGAATACAAAAATGAATCCCAATCAATTAATCCCCGTGTATAAGGGGAACAGGATATGAATTTTCATTCATACAGGTCATATGATGAAGCCTGTTTAATAATCATTAAACAACCACAAAATAGCAAGAAAAATTTTCATTTTTTTAAATTTACAAAAATATAAATTTGTAAGAAAGTGTTACAAACTGTAAAAAATCATTAAAACCTGAATGCCAATTCAATTACCTTCAATCTAATTGAAGTATAACACGGACGTAAATACTCTATTTTTCTCAGAAAAATAACCCATAATAGATAAACAGCCTCGAATTCATTTGCATTCCCATGCAACCACCACCAAAAAAATATAACACATTAATTTTTAATTAAAAAATATATTCCCCACAGCCCATCACGATAATTAATTAAATTATCTATTTAGCTATTTCATTTCTAGCTAGCCGTTCATTAAATATCGGGAATAATGATATTACTCTTTTGCCCAATCGATTATACTCCGCTGTTGACGGGTTTCCCGTAAGGAATAAAAATGTCTTTTTGATTCAATTGAGTCTGCTTAGTTGTAAAAATAATGCCAGTTTTCAAGAAAAGCAGTCATTCGCCAATTATTTACTTATGTTTCCGATAGGAATATGGCGAACATTGATGATCGTGAACTGGCTGGATTCAAGGAGCTGGCAAAACATTACGCTGACCTTTCAGATGAAAAGATTACAGCTATGATTAAGAACAAAAAACCGGGGGAGATTTGTCATGACCGCAAAAAGTAAATTTAAAAATCCTGCGTTTGAAGCTATCCATAGCGCTGCTTCTGGATTATTTAGCGTTGGTGCAATTCCACAAGAAACTATGCGTAGCTTTGATAAAACCTGTATTGATAGTGTTAATGATCTTAAGCCTCTTGAGATCAAAGAATTACGCGAGAAACTGAATGTGAGCCAGCCAGTTTTCGCTCGTTATCTCAATACCAGTGTTTCAACGGTTCAGAAATGGGAAACCGGGGTAAAGCGTCCTAGTGGGTTGTCACTGAAATTATTATCTGTGGTTCAGAAGCATGGGTTGAAAGTGTTGATGTGATATAAGAAATAGCCCACTATTCTGTGGGCCATTTTTACTTTTATTACTGGGAGTTAATTAGCTTATAACCCATTAATCAAGCAAATCTCTTCCTGCCAATCATGGTATCTGCCCACGCCATCGTAATAGCCGCTTTCGCCTTACTATCCAGATTCTCAATAAAACCATTATCTCCCGCTGTCGGGGAAAAACCGCTCATGGCCTGGATCAAGGAATCAACCGTATTGTCTGCAAGTGTGATAAATTCACGCTCTCCTGACGGATCTTTATTACCCATCTGCGTCACCAATTTGGCACGGTTACCATTAAAGTAATCATGAAAGGTCACTGAACCTACTGATTCAAATATGCCCTGAGCAGTGTTGTCCTGAGTATGACGGTTCACTGATAACACCAGATCATATCCGCTGCGCTGGAACCACAGGTTTTGCCAGTTAATGCCGTTCAAGACAATCATATCTTCAGCGTTGATATCGCTAACATAATTATCAATCACCTCTGTGCTGACCACAAAGCTGTCTACATCCGCCCCACCCTGGAAGCTGTTCTGATAGCCCCCCAGCACCAGCAGATCTTGCCCCTCACCACCGTCAAACTGACTGAACTTCGACATCGCCGCCGCTATCAGGTGGTCATCACCTTCTTCACCATTGATCACCGCATGGTAGCCCATCAGCTTAATCACATCGTTACCGGTGCCGCCATCAATTCGGTTGTTATTACCAAACACCCTAGCAAAATCATCACCTTCATTCAGGTCAACTTGATTGTTATTGCCGATAGTCACCGCATAGTCCTGGCCTTCCCCGGTATCCACCCGATTGTAGTTACCGGAGGTGATGACGTAATCCTGCCCACTACCGGCATCAATAAAACCCTCTTCACCAAAGATAAATGCCTGATCATTACCTTCCCCCATGAACACATAGTTAATACGTCCGGCCACCACCGCGGTATCATCACCCGCACCGCCAAACATCATGTTTTCACGCCCCATCAGGATACCCAGATCGTTACCGTCTCCCCCAGTATAGATGTTGGATATACCCATAGAATAGAATACGTCATCACCACGGCCACCCCAAAAGTTGTTGTTATCGCCCAGATAAGCACCCAGATCTTTACCGTCACCACCCCAGTTAAAGTTGCTGTTGCCCATCGACATATGAATATCACCGTCTCCTTGCAAATGGCCGCTGTTATGCAGAAAATCAAACGTTTTCTCTTCCATATTAAGCAAATCTGCCGTCAGGTTTTCTTTCAGATTGGTGACTAATGATCGCATTTCTGTTTGTTTGTCTTGACTGAATATCGTCGCAAACAGGTTAGGCAGGTTCAACGCATTAAAACCAAATGTCCGCTCCGGGTTGCTACTGTCAGTCGTTGGCCGGTTGATTTGCACTTTTTCAATATCCCCTGGCTGAACCTGACTTTCTTCCTTAATTTCTTTCTCTTTTAAGCCATGACTTTCCGCAAATGACCTCACTCCATCCGCACCCATATTGATGCCAGAGCGCAAACCATCAAGCCATTTCTCCGGATCAGCAAAAGCGTTCAGCTGTTCACCACTGAATTCTCCAATGATTTCAATCATCTCTTGCAGAATAGCGACACCATCAACCGGTTCGCCTGTGCGGGAGACAATACGCCCCTCTGCGGTGTAATCTACGCCAAAGATATCGGCAAAGGTGGTGTCTGCCCCAACACCGGACAATCGGCCAAGCACTCTGTTCTTAAGCTGACGCGGCAGGTCGTGCGGGTTATAGGTGAAGGTCGTTTTCACCAGACCGGTTGCCGTAAATTGCTGAGTCATCAGACCAAACAGCGATCCCAGGTTGGTATCCAAAATCGACTGGATGTTGTCGCCAAACATCACGTTCCAGTTACCCATTGTCACCTGAATATCCGCGCCCTGACCACCAACCGCAAAGTTGAATGCCAGCGTTTCATTAGCCTGACGGAATTGGTCCGCACGACTCATGTTGCCGATGTCAGCACGATTCCCATTGCTGCTCAACCACGTGTGATATTGCTTATTCAATGTTAATTCGATATCGTTTTTCAGCGCACGGCTGCTACGTTCGTTTTGAGAATCCAGCTCAATCAGGGTGTGATAATCCACACTGCTGGTTTGATCTAAGCCGGATATATCCTGAATAAATTTTTTCGCACCGGCCAATGTCCATTGTTCATTTTGCGCGATTAACCATGTTTGTCTTTCATCGGAGCGGGCGATACCTTGCAGTACGTCCGCAATATGCACAGCGCCATCAAACGGATTGATCAGTGGTGGTGTCGGAATGGATTTATCCATCATCACAATCAGATCGTTACTGCGCCCCATGTTGAAGCTCACATTACGATTGCCAATAAACATCTGCGCACCTTCAAACGCCTGATAGCCGCCAATATCGAAGCGGTGTTTACTCTCACCATCACCAATATGAACCATCAGGTTATTGTCGCCAAAGGCCAGTGATTTAAAGCCGCCATCACCCACTTTGATGCCAACGTTCGATGTTCCCCAATTAATCGCAGTAAATTCTCCTTCTCCCACATTGATCTGAATATTGCCGGAATAACGCCATTGATTGCTGTTCGATCTATCACCGGAATGACTATTTGTCCTGGTTCTGCGCTTCTCCGGCCCGGTGAAAATATTCGAATTCTTTACAATCGCCCCTTTGGCTGGCTCATCTGCGTTGGTTATTCCCACCCGGGAGAGGTTGATGTCACTCTCAGTAATACCCCGCACGACCCGCTCTGTACTGGTCGTCAGTTCACCCTGCTCATCCCACCGGAATATGATTTTGTTATCAGATAGGTTGTTAACCCATTGGTTATTTTCATCACGGGTAAATTTACGGCCTGTCGCATCAACCGCCACTTCACTACGGCGAGCCGAAACATCACTGCGAATCCCTTGCTTATCCAACGCTGTAATAAAGCGACGGGCAAAACCGTCCCGTTTGTCATCACTTATCAGCGAACAACCTACGATACTGATGTGGCTGGGTTTATCCGCCTGACCAAAATGCAGGTTGAACTGTTTGAGTTTTACGGCCAGCTCATCGGCACTGTAACCACTCAAACGACTGTTATTCTGTTCTGATTCATCACGACCATGACCGACAATCTGCCAGCGTAATTTGCCCGATAATTTAGCCGGATCACCATAGACAACCCGGTACTGGCCGTCAGAATCAAGCTGAACAACGACGCTGGAATCCGGATGTTTACCTGCCAGATTAGCCGCAGCTTTAGCAGCGACCGGATCATTTTCTGTCTGAATAATCACCTGACCATCAAAACGCGTTTCACGACCATCGGTTTGAGGTGTAACAGTGATGCGTTCCCAAGACCCGACATTTTTATTTTCGACAACATCATTTGATGACAAGCTTTCCAGCGCCGGGATCGGCGTTTTAAATGTCAGTTTATTTACCGTCGGATAAGTAAAGATTTTACCGACATTCAACTGCACAAAGTTGACAGCTTGCTTAACGTTGTTACCTTCAACTTCAACCAAGACTTTCCTACCCTGTTTCGTCGTCACTTCCAACGTTATATGATCTTCACAGTAATCAATCACTCGCCCGGTAGCACCAGAACCTAGGGTAAAATTCCGGCCTTGCTCTTTTAATGCGCGCAGTACGTAACCCTGTTCACCATCACGCGCCTTTTTCCAGAGACCGTCGTATTTCGCAATACGACCCTCTTCAAATTTATTGAATTGAACATAGAAACTTTGGTCCTTCTGTTCACTCGCCTGAAATTTATATTTCGTGAGGTATCCTTTATGGAAAGAATCCATAAAACGGCGGAAATCATCATAGTCAGCAAACGATTTTGCCCCATAGTTAGGATCATAAAATGACCAAACTGTTTGAGCGTTGTTTTTATGTACCACCACTGACATGGCGTGATCTTCAGACATAAATGTCATGTAAGTCGATTTATTCACATTACGCAACTTATCCATGACAGATTCATAACCTTCCGCCTCATAGTCCAACGCATTATTGATGTTTGGCCCGGTCAGTCCATTGGCTTTTAACTTGCCGCCATACGCGGTATTGGCTGCTCTACGTGCAACAACTGTGGAGCTATCCATCGACTGGCTGTGCTGCATTGATAATATATCTTCAATCGCCGGGCCAATATTTTGGCGACGATATTGGTTCAGTAAAGCGGATTCAATAGAGCCGATATCTGTTCTCTTATTAATTGATGTATCGTTGTACGCTTTAATGACATCTTTCAGCCACATCATATAAGCTTTGCCGCCCCCTAAACCATGTACCCGCTCTTCAATCAAGTAACGGGCGGACAGGGCAAAACATAATCCTTGCATGAGTTTTTTAGACTCAGCAGTGTCTCCCTTGGTCAGGCGTACACTGCCAATTTCAGGAATGATTTCCCCGAGTTTTTCCAGCAGGTTGCTACTCTGACTAAAATAAAATGAATGCTCCCTCAGCTCTTTTCCATGTGCTCTGACATCAAAGATTTTGTTATCAATTTTTTGCAGTATGTCCCCTTTGGCAGCATTATGATGTTGAGAAGCAGAATGATCCGTCAACGCTGTACCTGGCGTATTCAGCAAATATTGGTGTCCGGTATTGAGCGATAAACGATTAACCTCTTGTTCAGCATGACCCAGCGCTGACAGATTTTCGTTGCTTAACCTCTGACTAAACCGTCCATCCGCATTGACAACTGCGGCAGGGTTAACCCGTCTGCCCAGTTCTACATTATCCTTTGGTTTATAACCCTCGCCAGACAAACCACTGCCATATGCCCCCACACGTTCGGGTTTAGCATGACCAGGTTGTTGAGCTCCTTTCGCATCCTCTTTTGCCTGAGCCGCTTTATTTTCCGCTTCTGCAATGTCATGTTTGCCACGACGTTCGGCGCTCTGATAGCGGGTATTAGCGTCATCTTTCGCTCTTTCTGCCCGCCATTGTTGTGAAAGCGCTTCTGCCTTTTTTAATTCCGCGTTTATTTGTGCATTGCCGGTATCTTGCATTGAACCGATAAAATGCTGCTCACTTTTCATTGCACCAGTTTCTGATGTTGCAACCGCTTTTTTGACTTCTTGTTGATTAGTGATAATAACTTGCTGGGTATTATCTAATTGTTGTTGAGACGCAGAACTGGCTTGATTTAATTTATTTTGCACGCCGTTTAACAAACCACCAGCGAAACGATTGCGCCACATGTCACCTGATGTACCATCGTAGTTGGCATAACTATCAAGAACATTCAAACCGTCAGTCATGGAAATCAGCTCATCCGTCACCCCCTGAGCTTCTTCTTTCACTGCGTCACTCTGTGCCTGACCATTCGCCCCCAACGCGTTCTGATCGGTTAGCGCCAGTTGGGATTGTAATCTTGCCATGACTGCCAGCTGTTTATCTTTTTCCTGTTCCAACAGCTGACGAGCTGTTTCCGCTTTCTCTTTATCACTTAATGCATTTTGCGCCGCTTTATCCTGTTTCACATATTCGGTAATGGCATTGGCTTGTAGTGAACTCTCAGATTTGGCAACAATATTATCCACAACATAACCCACCCCATCATTTAAGCCAGTACCTTCAAACATGATTCGGTTACTGCCCTTTTGAGCGATCAATTCCAGCGTTTCATGTTGCCACTTAGCGATACCTTTTGTCGTTGAGAATACCTCTTCACCATTCCAAAGAACCCTAATGCCATTGTTCGTGCGATAGGCATTGGGGCGATCGGCAAAATCAAAACTCAGTGAAATAACCTCCCCTTCATACAAATCGTGCAAATCCTGGTAGATCGCGGTGCTAGCGTAAGTATCAAGTTCACTGACCCGTTCCCCATGATCTGAGTCATCAAGACCATAAGCATTTGCAGGATTATATGCCTCAATACCATGAGTTGACTGCCAGCCATAGTCACCTTGTTCAAAATCACCGTTGACGATCAATGACATCTCAGCTTCTGCAACAACGTTATCCAGAACATAACCCAGCCCGTCATCATCGCCTGTGCCTTTAAATTCAACCCGGTTACAGCCCTCTTTTGCCATTAATCTCAGCGTCTGGGTTTGCCATTCTGTTTGATCACCCGACGTCGAAAATACGCGTTCACCGTTCCAGAAGACCGCCATGCCATCACCAGCAGACATGTCCAAGCGTCCTGCAAAGTCGAAACTCAATATAATAATTTCGCCCTGGTACAAATCGTGCAAATCCTGATAGAGGGTCGTGTTACCGACAACATCAAGTTCACTGACTCGCTCACCATGCCAGTCATTATCAAGACCATAATTGCTCGCAGGGTTATAGGCTTCAATACCATTGATTGACCGCCATCCCAGGTGCTCTTGTTCAAAATCACCGTTAATAATCAGATTTTTATTCTTATTCGATATGGATTTGATTTTTCGATTCAAAATGCTTTCAATCGAGTCAGTGTCCGGCGTGTCTATATCTGTCACTGAAGCACTAAGGTGATGGTTTAAGTCCGAACTGACCGGCTCAACTTGATCCATTTCAAAGCCATTAATGGCAGAAACTTCCGCTAAATTAATCGCCCCCCGGCCTTTACGGCTGCCGGATGTGTTTGATTCACTACCGTGAACCAAATAGTTAATCGCCTGACTGCCGCCCACACCTAAGGCCGTCTGTTTGATATTGTCAAAAAGGAGTGAGAATTTGTTGTCTGCAAGGTTATTTACAGCAAGGCTGTAGAAATCACCATTACCAATTTTAATCGCCACATTATTGCGTGCGTAAGCGGCATTGAACGTCAAACCATCACCGACCTGAATGTTAGCGTTGTTTTCGCCTTTCATGACCGAGACATTGAGACCATTCCCAACGTTGGTATTGATATTGCCGCTGCCCCACGCCATATTAACCGAAACACCATCCCCGACTTTGGTATTGACGTTAAAGTCACCCTGCGTTGCAGCAATATTTAAACCATTCCCCACGGTGGTCGTGATGTTAGTTTGGCCTTTAGCTACTATCACCTGCCGGCCATCACCCACTTTAGTGATAATATTTTTATCACTCCACAAAGCGTTAAAGCTGTCACCCTGACCAATTTGGGTCACAATATTGTCATCACCTTTGGCAAGCACGACATTACGCCCAGCACCGATCTTAGTAATAACATTCATTTCGCCCCAGGCTCCGGTATAGTCATCTCCATCACCGACATGGGTGATAGCATTGGCGTCGCCCTGAACCACAGTAACTTCTTGCCCATTACCAACTTTAGTAATGATATTTTCTTTACCTTTAGCGAAGTTGTAATGGTCGCCATCACCTACATGAGTCAGGATATTGGCTTCACCCCAAGCAGCGTTAACACTGGTTCCATCACCTATTTTGGTCATGAAATTGGCCTTACCTTTGGCAAAACCGATGGTAGTTCCATTGCCGATATGGGTCATCACATTACCTGTATCGGAATTGAGCAAGCCGACCATTGTCCCTTCACCTACTTTGGTCAGAATATTGCCCCGACCAAAAAATACAGCCGCAGTTGCCTCATTGCCTATATGAGTCATCACGTTAGCTTTGCCAACTGCCACTACGCCCATAAAATCATCACCCACTTTGGTAACGATATTCGCTTCACCTTGTGTCAAAACACCGGTTAAACCTTTACCTACATGAGTCATGATATTGGCTTGGCCAGACATTACTGCCAGCGTTGTACCATCCCCGACTTTGGTCATGACATTCAATTCACCGGCAAACAAGCCAATACTGGTACCATCACCCACATGCGAATAGATATTAGCCTTACCCAACATCAAAGCGGTTGTCAGATCATTACCGACTTTTGTCAGCACATTGGCGCCACCGATCATAGCGGCAAAAGTATCGCCATCACCCACATGGGTAAAAATATTAGCTTTGCCAACCATCGCTGACAGAACCATACCGTTACCCACTTTGGTAGCGATATTGCCTTTTGCCAGCATCAGGGCAACGCTGGTACCGTCGCCAATATGGGTAAACACATTGCCGGCCGCTGCCATCAGTACCAGCGCATTGCCATCCCCCACTTTGGTGAAAATATTACCCAAACCGCCCATCAACGCCCAAGCGTCACCGTTGCCAACATGAGTGAAGAGATTGCCTGCTCCCATCATGGCCGCAATCGCCGTTCCATTTCCGACTTTAGTAAAAATGTTGCCGGCCGCCCCCATCACACCCAGTATCTGACCATCACCGACCTGGGTAAGCACGTTACCTAAACCAAACATGATGCCAAGCACATCACCGTTGCCGACTTTAGTTAGAAGATTAGCGCCCCCCTGCATGACGCCCGTGGTGTTGCCGTCACCAATATGAGTCAGTACGTTTGCGCCACCGCCCATCAGCGCTAATGCATTACCCTGACCTTTCTTAGTAAGCACATTGGCCCCCCCCAGAGCAATCGCTGTGGTGTCTGACCGGTCACCACCATCACTGATATGCGTGATAATGTTAGCGCCACCAAACATACCCGAAATCAGATCACCGGCACCAAATCTGGTCAGCACATTGACCCCTCCTGACTGCACAGAAGAGATATTCCCGCTGCCTTTTTGGGTCATGACGTTAAAACCACCTGTCGCTAACCAGTTAGCATGACCATGACCTATTTGCGTGTGCGTATTGTAACCACCCTGCATCACCACCTGGCTGTCGCCATTACCTTTGTGGATCGAAATATTGCCAACCGCCAAAAGATGCGCCAGGTACAAGCCATCACCGATCCGCACAAGTACGTTAGCAGCGCCTCCTGCATTAACATCCATTGCGCCACTCCGGCTTTGGTGAACAATAACATTGGCTAAACCAGCGCCATAAAACGTCAAATCGCCCTGTTCGCCACTTTGTGTAATGATGTTAGCCGCACCTCCACCCGCAAAATTAACATTGCCGCGAGTAACACTGGATTCAATAATATTTCCACCCCCTGCACCGATGAAATTAATATCACCCGAACTCTCACTGATATCCGGTCTATTAAATTCTTCAGTATGTTCTAATTGCTTAGAAATGCGGTATACCGTATCAAACTGATATTGCAGCTTGCTTAAGGTACACCCGCCCGCTTCTATAGGGCTGTATCCATTTGCAGGAGAAAAATCTTCATTAGCCAAATCACCAGTATGATCACCCGCTTTGTACCACGCTTTGGCAAGATATTGCAGTGAACCTGTTTCAGGATCATCCGCCAATTCAACCAGTACGACTTTGGTATATGATTCTATATATGTGGCATACACATAGGTATTAGGTTGACGGTTCCATTTAACTGCGGAAACATCCACTTTCTGGCTGTCGTAAAAGACGGCATGTCCACCCATTTTCGCGTCAGAAAGCGTGATATCTTCCACATTGACTGATGTGCCGACAATATAAGTTACCCACTCATTTTCCATAACGTTTTCTTCAACGCCATGAACGGTCATCGGCTTATGATGTTCAACCGTTAAATTGAAAAGACGATAAGCATCATTAACATCTATATCGACAAATCCATTGAGTGAACAAATATTTTGCGATGCGAGATTTTCAAGATGATTACCTATTTTATACCAGGAACTGGTGTAATAATTGAGCTTGTCGGTGACAGGATCATTTTGCAGTTGAATTTTGCTGATATAAGTGTACTGATTATCGGTAAATGCAAACAGATAAGTATACGGCTCTGTCGTTGATTTAACACCTGTCACTTGCTGAGGCTCCCGGAGAAAATTACCGTCCATCATCGCCGTCGTCAATACGATCTCCTCAGCCCAAGCATATTCTAATGTTCCACCTATTCCCTCATTACGATAAATTCTATTTGCGGTTGTATCTGATCTGGTGATTTCATTATAAGCACCGACACCGGAAAAATTGATATTGCCCCGTGAAACATCAGAGTAAATTTTATTGTAACCACCAATCCCTTCAAACGTAATATCACCCTGAGTTTGTTGGTATTTGTCTTCACTTTGATGCAGGCGTTCAATGTGGTTTGATGCGCCAGCACCACGTAAGATAATATTCCCTTCTTTACCCTTACGTACAATGTGATTATCAACACCGGCACCATTAAAAGCGATATCACCACGCTCCACCCGCGAGCTGATGTAATTTGCTGCGCCTGCACCATTAAACGTCACATCACCCTGAGACCCTTGATAGGATTTAAACCAGGTACGGTCAATGTTATTACCCGCTCCTGCTCCGGCAAAGTCCAAATTACCCCTGTCTGTTTCGTGCCATAATTCGTTGTAGCCACCTGCGCCATTAAAGTCTATATCACCCGTTAAACCTTTACGCTCCAAACTGTTATAAGCGGCAACACCCGCAAAATCCAGATTACCATGGTCACTTGAATGCTCCATGAAAACAGCGCCGGCAGCACCCGAAAATGTAATATCACCATCCCTACTCTTATCAATATTTACGTAACCCGCGCCACCTTTTACTGACAGATCACCACTGGTATCTTCTATTTCTAAATATGCAGCCCCACCAACCACGGTGTCATGCCCGGTACCGGTATACACCTTTGCTGCAATCGAACCGAGGGTAATATGATCATCCCCACCACGAGCATAAATATAGCCACCAAACCCAATAGCATTAATATCATTATTATCATCAGCAGCAAAATAGTTTCCGGTGAAAAAATACTGTGTGCTACTATTTAATGATTTACCCATAAGCAATCCTTTAGCTTATTTCTTTTTCAGATCAGCAAAATAAATAGAGAGAAAACATCTTGGTTATCATTGATATCTAAGATAATTCATATAAATCTTTCAGGCATGTTCTTACCTAATAGGAGTTAATTAATGAAAGCAAAACACAATAAACAAAAAATTAAACTCAGAGGAATCCTAAGTTTATGTGCCTATAAGTTATTTTAAGTAATCCTTTGATTAATTAGGTGAATAAATTGAACGAAATAGTATAGATCATAAATTTAAAAGCAATATTCATAAATAAAAAGTCATTTTACTCCCCTGTATATTGCCTAATAACCAACATTATCGCTATTAATATGAATAAGTTAATAAAATAGAAATAAAATCAACTATGACTGTTTTTTATTCAAATATCATGCAAATAAAAATTTAATTAGTTAAGTCATTAATATTATCGATTTGGAAATATAACAAGATTTAATTTATCTCTTTGAAACAAAAAGATGTAACAAAAAAATGCTTGAGTCAATACACGAAACGCATAGAAGCAGCACATTTACATTCCAAGTGCTAAGACCGAGTCTGAATTTACGTGCTTCTGAAGTCTCTGTTCTTACAGTAGAGCTGAGGTTAGTTATACCGCCGTATTTCCCTTTTTCAGGAGATACGGCACCGGGGAACAGTCACGGAAGTATGGCAAACGAACGAACGGGAAAACCAGATGCTTTTTTAGGTTTGGCGACAATGTTGAAAATGACTGCACCCCGGACAGGGACCTGGTCCAAATTAGCCAAAAGTTCTATCTGATAAGTATCTTGCTTTAATACATAGTCTTCACCTAACAATGCATTATTCTTTCTGAAATCTTTAGCGGCGTCGGTATCAAATGTTTCATGCCCAATGGCTTTAACATGACGCTCCTCAAATAAAAATTTGAGGGCATCCATGCTCCACCCGGGTATTTGGTTATTGCCACGATCATCTTTATTATCCATGGCTTCCTGAGATGACCAGCGTTTACTCCAGTCAGTTCTGAGTGCAACGAAAGTATCTGCCTCAATAATTCCATATTCGTCTTCAAATTTAATAATATCTTCTTTAGACAGTGAGAAATTAGGATCCTGTTTTGCCCTTTCTGACTGATTAAGTACGATTAAAGGTAGAACCAATTCTTTTAATTCCAGCTCATCAAGATAACGGGCATTAGGAACAAAATGACAGGGAGCATCAATGTGAGTCCCATATTGACCGGGGAAAGAAAATTGTTGAACAAGAAAGCCATCCTTATAATCAAACAGTGTCTTAAACTCGGCTGGTTCAAACATGAAAAAGTGGGGAGAGTCTTTATCAAAGCTATGGGTCAAATCGACCCACTTCTTCGATTTCAGTAAAGTGAGTGCTTGTAAGATGTTATTTGACATAAAAACCTCATTTTTGATAACTGATGATATTTTTTATCGATATGGTTTTTCTATAATAAAAGAAAATATATAGATTTTCATCAATTTAAAGAGTTGACTATTTCTTCAAATATTCCATTTGAGTCTATTGTCTGATAGAAACCATTTTCGGTATGCATTGGCATAACTATAGTCGTATTTTTCAATATTGGTTTATTGTTAAAGAAGACAGATAGTTTGTTTCCTGCGTTTTGCTTTATAAGAAGATTAAATGGTTTACTGCAATGATCGCTATTTCTGACTTTAATGAAAATGGAATAGTAGTCACTCCCTTTTTTCGAGGTAATTTCCTCTATACATGACGGAGTTAAATGAAAAGTTTCGCCATTTGTTTTATAGTCAATAGAAAAAGGATGTTTTTTGGGGACACAACCTGAAATGTTTATAATTAACATTAAGAATATGAGCGTTAATATTCTCATCTCTCCTCCTGTTATAGTCAATCCATAGACATTTTGGAAAAATAACTTGGTACAACAGCTTACATCATTCTTCCGTAGCCGTGTAATCATTGTCAATGAAAATTTTTATATTGGCAATCTCTGTTTTTATCACCAGCGTCAAACGGGTATTTCTAAATACCTGTATTGTTATCCGCAGGCATTTTTTAATTCTTTTCAATAAGAATTATCTATTGAGTCCAATCCATTTCCTGAACAAAGTAGAACCGATGATGACAGGAATAGAATCAAGGAGCATGAAAAAATTGACTCCTAAGTTATGAGGTTCGACGTCCAATGGAACGAAAATACGCTATTCTGTCGGCTAACTGCATTTCCCCGAAGGCGCAAATAAACTTAAAAAATATGTCACGTCCGCAAAAATAACCAGAGAAGGGGGTATTGGTGCTCTCTATTTTGCTATCGGTCACATTATTTTCCATTCTATTAACTAAGAATAAGTAATACTCCGCTTCGGGGCGTCTCAACTTTGAGCGTTCCCTGGAACACGCTTTCGCCCCTTACAGGCGAAATAGCTTCAATTGTTACTTAAATTATTTTAAACTATTTTTCGATTATATAGTTTTTTAAATTGACGGCTTTGCTAAATTCAGTATTATATATAGATAATTCAATCACTTACGCATCGATTAGGTTCGGTGACCGTTGGGGTGAAGAAACCGGCGATAGTCCGGTTTCTTTGTATGTATACGGGAATAAATTTCGTGCGCACACCATTTTTTGTCGATGATTACAATTTATATTACGGTTTGCTAGCTGGAACAAAGTATAAATGGCTCAACCTTCCTGGCCTGCTTTCTTATATTACCGATGGGTGCGCAGCATCTATATCCTGTGCTATCTGCGTGACCCGCAGTTAGAACGGAACGTGTATCGCTTGCAATTCGGCCATCTTATCTCGGCTGCGGAAAAAGTTTAATGCGGAAGGCAACACTTAAGGCTCTTGCCTTTATCACCCAAATATCGCCAGTAGCCTGGTGGCATATCTGGCTGAACGGGCATTACACCTTCCAGAACGACGGGAAAATCATCGACCTTAATGCGCTTGTGGCAGGACTAAATTAACAACAAGCGGCAGTAGTCATTCTCTACATTGCCTAATGTTTTCAGTTTACAAAGGTAGGCACGTACGCAATATGGAAAAAAGAACAAATGAGTATTGAGTCGCCCCATTTTTCCCCAGAATTGGATACCGGCCTGATTTGCCTGACCATGTTGGCCAGGTTTCACAACATAGCCATATCGACCGAACAACTTTCACACGAGTTTTCTACTACCAATCAAGGGGTTACCCTGCAAGAGCTGCTGCTGGCTGCACGGAAGTCGGGGTTGAAAGCCAAGGCTGTGCGCACCACACTTGCTAGACTTGAGCACACGCCATTGCCCGCTATTGCCGTTGACCGAGATGGGACGTTTTTTATTTTGGCCAAGCTGGATCAGGAACAAGTTTTGATTCAGGATCCGCGTTCGGCGCGGCCCGAAGTTATCAGCTTCGAGGGGCTTGAGCAGCGTTGGACTGGGCAACTGGTGCTGGTGCGTTCCAGTAACGGTGTGTCCGGCGAATCCTCGCGTTTTGACTTCACTTGGTTTATCCCGGCTATCGTCAAATACCGCAAGTTGTTGGGTGAAGTTTTACTGGGGTCTTTTGCCTTGCAGCTGTTTGCCTTAGTGACTCCGTTGTTCTTTCAACTGGTCATGGACAAAGTACTGGTGCACCATGGCCTCACCACACTGGATGTTGTCGCAGCGGGGTTGCTGGGCATCATGCTGTTCGAGTCGGCCTTGAGCGGTCTTCGTAGTTACGTGTTTTCCCATACGACCAGCCGTATTGATGTGGAGTTGGGTTCGAGTCTGTTTCGACATTTAATCAATTTACCGCTGGCTTACTTTCAGGCCAGGCGCGTTGGTGATTCTGTTGCTCGTGTACGTGAACTGGAAAACATTCGTAGTTTCCTCACCGGCAACGCCATTACGCTGATGATCGATGTCTTTTTTTCCTTGGTATTCATCGTGGTAATGCTTTTTTACAGTGGCTGGCTGACGCTCATTGTACTGTTGTCTTTGCCACTCTATGCTTTGGTATCGGCGTTGGTGACACCTCTCTTGCGTAAGCGATTACAGGACAGCTTCACCCGCAACGCCGAAAATCAGGCGTTTCTTGTTGAAACGGTAAATGGCATCGATACCTTGAAGTCAATGGCGGTTGAACCGCAGATCATCCGTAAATGGGATAACCAGATGGCGACTTATGTGGCCGCGGGTTTCAAAACTCAAACCTTGTCTACTCTCGCCAATGAAAGTGTCTCACTTATCGGTAAGCTGGTGACTGTCGCTACACTCTGGCTTGGTGCCCGCCTTGTGATCGAGGGGCAGCTGTCGGTGGGGGAACTGATTGCATTCAATATGCTGGCTGGTCGTGTCAGCGGTCCTATTATGCGCTTGGCGCAATTATGGACCAGTTTCCAGCAAACCGGAGTATCGGTACAGCGTCTGGGTGACATCCTCAATTCCCGTACTGAATTGTCTCAGGCTACACGTAGTGCAGTACCGCCGCTCAAGGGGAGGGTAGAGTTTGAACAGGTGCATTTTCGTTATCGTCCCGATGGCTCTGAGGTGCTGCGCGGCATCAACTTGGTCATTGGTGCGGGAGAAATCATTGGAGTGGTTGGCCGCTCCGGTTCTGGCAAGAGCACCCTGACTCGCTTGTTGCAGCGGCTTTACGTTCCGGAGCGCGGGCGGGTTATGGTCGATGGCATGGATCTGGCATTGGCTGATGTGTCTTCGCTGCGCCGGCAGATTGGTGTGGTGTTGCAGGACAATATGCTATTCAACCGCAGCATTCGTGAAAACATCGCCTTGAGCGATCCGGGTGCTCCGCTCGAAGTGGTCATGCACGCCGCCCGCATGGCTGGAGCCCATGAATTCATTCTTGAACTGCCTGAGGGTTACGACACGATGGTGGGTGAGCACGGTACGTCACTTTCGGGCGGTCAGCGGCAACGGGTGGCAATTGCCCGGGCCTTGATCGGCAATCCTCGCATTTTGATTTTCGACGAGGCGACCAGTGCGCTGGACTACGAGTCTGAACGGGTGGTCCAGCAGAACATGCAAAGCATTTGCAAGGGACGCACGGTCATCATTATCGCCCATCGGTTGTCGGCCGTACGCGACGCTCATCGTATCCTCGTGATGGATCGCGGGCAGATCGTTGAACAGGGTGCCCACGCTGAGTTACTGGCGCGCCAGGATGGTCATTATTCACGACTGTTTCGAATGCAGCAGAGCTGAGAGTCTTCCATTTCCCGGCACGTACGATAACACCGGCTAATAACGTAACCAGAGGCAGAAGTGATCAAGACAAACATACCCCAATTCAAGGAAAATAACTTCGTATGAGTGCCACTCTTTCCTTATTGCAGCGCTATCGCCACGCGTGGCATCAGTCCTGGCGCCAACGTAAAAGCATGGATGTATCGCCGCGGCTCGCTCATGAATTACAGTTTTTACCGACGGCTTTGGAATTGCAGGAAACACCTGTTCACCCAGCGCCGAGAATTTTCATCTGGAGCATCATGGGCTTCGCTTTATTGGCATTGCTTTGGGCTTGCATCGGCAAAATAGAGGTAGTGGCGGTCGCTCCGGGAAAGGTCGTTCCCAGTGGCAAAACCAAGCTGATTCAACCCAGCGAAACGGCGGTAGTCAGAGCGATCCATGTCAATGACGGTCAGGCGGTGAAAGTTGGCGAGTTATTGATCGAACTCGACCCGACTGCGGCAAACGCCGATGTTGGTCGGATCCAGAGCGAGTTGCTGGCTGCGCGTATCGACAGTGCGCGGAGCACAGCCATGCTTGATGCGATCAATCAGCAACAGCCGCCAGCGTCGCTGGTAGGAACGATTGCCAACGCCAACTCAGAGCAGGTGCTCAGTGCCCAGAGTTGGCTTCAAGGGCAATATCAGGAATACCGTAGCAACCTGGAGTTGGTGGACGCTGAAATCCGTCAACGCAGCGCCGAAATCCAATCTGCTCATGCTCAGGTGGCTAGCCTGCGAAAAACGCTGCCGATTACCACGCGATTGACCGAGGACTACCAACGGTTATTGACGAAACAGTATGTGTCGCAGCATGAATATCTGGAAAAAGAGCAAACCCGGTTGGATCTGCAACGTCAGTTAAGTGTGCAGCAGGCCAGTGTCTTGCAGCACACTGCCGCCCAAGAGGAGGCGCGACGTCGGCGTGAAACTGTTATTGCGCAAAATCGCCGTGCTATGCTTGATCTGCAACAGGATGCTAACCAGAAAGAGGCGATTTTGAGCCAGGAATTGGCGAAAGCCCGTCATCAGGAAACCCTGACCAGCCTCAAAGCACCTGTGGCGGGTACAGTTCAACAACTCGCTGTCCATACCGTTGGTGGTGTGGTGACAGAGGCTCAACCACTGATGGTTATCGTCCCCGCAAACCAACCGATAGAAGTGGAAGCTATGCTGGAAAATAAAGATGTGGGGTTCGTACACACAGGTCAATTGGTCACCGTCAAGGTGGAAACCTTCAATTTCACCAAGTACGGCACTGTTGATGGTGAAGTGCTCAGCGTGTCGAACGATGCCATCGAAAACGAAAAGCGTGGACTCATCTATAGCACCCGTATTCGTCTGAAGTCTGATCACTTGTTGGTCAATGGTCAGCGAGTTGCTCTGTCTCCGGGCATGTCGATCACGGCAGAAATAAAAACCGATCAGCGTCGGGTGATCGATTACTTCCTAAGCCCATTGCAGCAGCATCTGGATGAAAGTTTGAGAGAGCGGTAAAAGAATGAATGCTTGGTGAGGGCTTTTCTGTGGACCCGGTTCGTCATATTCATCGTTTTTTGGGTTTGAGATAAGTTGCTGTTAATGTTTTTCGCAGTCTTACTTTGTTTGGAGTGACATGGTGAAGGTATTACGTGTGCATGAAAGGTTTAAAAACTGGCGAAACATTATTATTTTTATGAGTTGCATCTTATTAATGGCATGCTCTGAGCGCATTGATATCTGCAAACCGATTGATGTGTCGCATTCTGGGCAATTTGTCAAGATTGATTTTGAAATCAGTAATGTTAAAGCTTATTCGTTTGCCCTGTTATTTACGGCTGGGGATAGTCGTGAAGAAAAAGAAAAACGAGTTAAGTTGCTCAGTGCCCATGTTGATGGCGTTGCTATTCCTATTTCGTTTCGCTTGGTTAAAGACGGCAAGGTTCTTTTTGACGAGGAAATAGATACGGTGGGTGCACGAAGTTGGGGGGAGAGCATATATTACAAAGAGAAAAAAATAAATACGCTGCGGCGCCACATTGAAATATTTCAGTTCACTCCAGGACATTACTCTGTGGTAATTACCACCTTGAAGGATATGCCTGAGTTTAATGGCATTGAGAGTTTTGTACAGCTCACGCCTTTTCCGAATTAAAAGTATCAGCATGTATCCACCATACTTCGAGGCGTATTTATTCCCCTGCTCCGCAGGGAGATAATAAATTCATATTGAAATACGACAAGTATAAACAAAGGAAATATCAAAATCTGGAGTGATGTGATGAAAGTTTTACAGGTACACCAAAGGTTCAAAAACTGGCGTAACATGATTATTGTTTTGAGTTGTGTCTGGTTAGTGGCATGCTCTAAGCACATTGATGCAATATACAAACCGATTGATGTGTCGCATTCTGGGCAATCCGTTGAGATTAACTTTGAACTCAGTAAGCGCAAGGCTGGGGATTATCAGTTTGCCTTGCTGTTTGCGAAGGGGCGTTCTTATGCTGAAATGGAAAGGCGACTTGAGTTATTCGGGAGTATTGATAAGGACGGGGTTACAACCCCAGTTTCTCTTCGTCTGGTTAAAGACGGCAAGGTTTTTTTTGACGAGAAAATAAACGCAGTGGGGCGCGGTTGGGGGCGATCCTTCTATTACAAAGAGAGAAGTATAAATACCGCGGTGCGCAATATTAAAATACTGGAGTTACCCCCCGGACGTTACTCTGCGGTAATTACCACACTGGAAGATGTGCCTGCTTTTAATGGCATTCAGAGTTTTGTAGAGCTTGCGTATTTTAATCCGAAGATTTAATAAGATTTAAAATGGTATCAGTATGAACAAAGAAAATATAAAAATTTGGAGTGACGTGATGAAAATATTACGGGTACACGAAAGGTTTAAAAACTGGCGAAACATTATTATTTTTATGAGCTGCATCTTATTAATGGCATGCTCTAAGTACATTGATACTATATATAAACCGATTGATGTGTCGCATGCTGGGCAATCCGTCGAGATTAATTTTGAACTCAGTAAGCGCAAGGCTGGGGATTATCAGTTTGCCCTGCTGTTTGAGAAGGGGCGTTCTTATGCTGAAATGGAAAGACGATTTGAGTTATTCGGGAATATTGATAAGGATGGGGTTACAACCCCAGTTTCTCTTCGTCTGGTTAAAGACGGCAAGGTTTTTTTCGATGAGAAAATAAACGCAGTGGGAAGCGGTTGGGGGCAATCTTTCTATTATAAAGAGAGAAGTGTAACTACGGCTGTGCGAAACATTAAAATACTTGAGTTACCTCCCGGACGTTACTCTGCGGTAATTACTACCCTAGAGGATGTGCCTGCTTTTAATGGAATTGAGAGTTTTGTCGAATTCACCTATTACAATCCGAAAATTTGATTTGCTTCTGTAAAAAAACAAGGAAATAACAAGTATGGAAAAGAAATACACTGTAACCTATAAAGTTGCTCCGATGGGGGCTACGTATATTTATCAGGCCGATAAGGGCGATCACAAAGCGGGAGACGTACATTCTTCATCTGGTGGTCATATGTGGTATGTAATAAATGACGGGAACGGAAATGAAATAAGTTACGGTTTCGAGTCAAAGTATGGTGAACCGTGGGGTGAAGGGCAAATAACGACTCATGATAATGCTGCCTACCAACAGACCTCTTATGAAGTTACCGTAGCCTTGACTGAAGCTCAGTATAACAAGTTAGCCGCATTTTCGGAAAATCCAAAGGGAATAGGTGGATTTAGGGATACAGAATACAGTCTGCACTCCAACAGTTGCGTAGATTTCGTATTTTTTTCATTAACATCAATTGGATACAATAAGCATGGTATGCAAGGAAATCAGTTTCCCGTAAATAACATTACTCCTTTGAGTAATATGTTAAAATATAATGGAGCTGAAATTATTCGTAACAATCTGGTTCGTGATGGTAAATATTATGAGTATCATATAGCAAGAGATGTCGTTAAAACTTTATACCTGACCCCGGATGAGAGTAAGCGTGTCCCTACACCATCGACAAACTTGATTAACATTGATATCAATTCCTCTCCACAGCCGCAGAAACATATTCAGGGAGAAAACAAAGCCCAGCAGGATGTTGCTAACGGTTATATCCAAAATTCAGCAACACATAAAATATCTGCTCTTGGAGATATCCTCAATAAAACAGACTTCACCTCAACCCAGATGGCCGGCCTTGCCACTGGTGGCATTCGTCCCGGTGAAATGCAGCTTGACCCCAATGTACGACCTAACACTTATCTGTCGGAGTTCTACAAGCCTTTCTACCAACCCGGGGACACTAGCAAGCTGGATTTTGGCCTACGCAATGCTGTGACGTTGAACGGCTTGTCGGCGATGACGACGTTCAACACATATGTTGACCCGCTGTTATTGGATCTGAGCGGCAATGGTGTGCACATGACCGACATTCGTGACGGAGTGCTATTCGACATGGACAACAGTGGTACGCTTAAGCGCAGCGGTTGGGCTGATAGTAATACAGGAATACTGGTGATCGATGATGGTAGCGGTCAGATAAAAAATGCCAGCCAGGTGTTCTCTGAATACTACGGTGGTAAGGCCGGAATAAACGGTGCCGCTGGCGAGAAAAAATTCAAGGATGGTTTCGGTGCTTTAGCCAGTGAAGACGCCAACAAGGATGGAGTGATTGATGAACGAGATCCGATCTGGAGCCAGTTGCGGGTCTGGGTTGATGGTACACACGATGCAAAAGTCGATGCGGGCGAACTCAAAACACTGGCGGAATTGAGTATTACCCAGATAAACGTCCGGGCTTCGAACAAAACAGAAGTCCGTGATGGGAACAAAGTCGTTGCCAGTGGATCGTTTACTATCAATGGTAAAACTCAGGAAGTGTTGGCCGTCGACTTTCTTGGTGACCCCGTCAGTAATACCTTGAGTACTGAGGGAGCAGGCACACGAGTGACCTCCACTCACAACGACATCACAACCACGGCTTACGCCAGCCAGAGTGAAACAGATGAAACCTTAGATGCGGGGCAACTGGGGGTGAGCAATCTGTATGGTGGTAGCGGCAATGATACGTTGATTGCGGCAAAAACCGGTAGTTGGCTGGTCGGGGGTGCAGGGAGCAATACTTATGTAGGTGGCGCTGGCGATGATGTTTTTGTCATCAGCGCTTCTGACGATACGAAAAACATTCACGGCAATGGAGGGCACGATACAGCAATCATTGTTGGCAACAAAGGCATAGAACTGAACATGGCCGAGGCCGGTTTAACTATGGCTCAAGGCGGGAGCGGCAGTGATGTCATCAGAAGCGGTGGAGCCAATGGTGTCTTTATCAAGGGGGGCTCCGGCGATTCGGTTCTGGTCGGTGGAATGGGTAACGACGTTCTAGTCGGCGGCAGCGGGCACAACACCATCATTGGTGGCAGTGGCAAGTCGGTTATCTATGCCGGTCCTCAGGGCGACACAATCTATGCTTCCGAAGGCGGTAGCATCATTCATGCAGGTGGCGGTGCCGATAAGATTTTTGGAGGCTTTGGTGACGACGTTATCGAAGTGGGTCACGGCAATGCCACGATTGATGGGGACGGCGGGGTCAACATAGTCAGCCTACACGGTAACCACGGCGATTATCGAATCACCCGCACCGACAGTGGGTATGAAGTGGCCGACAAGATTGCTGGGCGTGACGGCACAGTAACGCTGAAAAATATCCAGAAACTCAATTTTTCGGATATTTCGGCGGTTGATTTACAAATACCTAATGCTATGCCTGTCGAGGATGTCCTCACCCACGGCAAGGACGGCAAGGTTTTTGATCGTACTCAGGCTCATCTGATTTCCGCAGAAAGTCTGCTGGCTAACGATCAGCACCTCAACAGTCAGGGAGGTCTGCGCATTGCCAATGTTGGGGATGCGATAGGCGGTACGGTCAGCCTTACAGCTCAGGGCGATGTCTTGTTTACGCCGGATGCAGATTACACAGGTGTAATTAGCTTTAAATATGGTGTAACTGATGCAGCTGGTAATCCGTCAGCATCGGTAGTCGATCTGAGTAGTGGGGAAACAGCGCCGATGCGCGCCGTTGCCACATTACTGACGCCGGAAGTGCCTCTCGATCCATTGGCTGCCCAGCAATGGTATTTGAGCGATGCCAACATTCTGCCGGTCTGGAAGGACTATACCGGCAAGGGGGTACGCATTGGTCAGTTCGAGCCGGGCGGCCAGTTCGCCACCGCGCCCGAAATCTTTGATATCAATCACCCCGACCTTGCGGCGAATGTTGACAAAGCTTGGTTGCAGACTCAACAAACCAATGGCACCTTGCCGAACGTGGTGTCGAACCACGCGACAATGGTGGCGGGTGTGATGGTCGCGGCGAAAAATAATACAGGGGGCGTCGGGGTTGCCCATGATGCTACATTGGGCGGCTATTATCTGGCCAATAGCGGTGCTGATCTTGCGGGACTGGGGCATATGGTCAGTTTTGACGTTGCCAACAATAGCTGGGGATTTACCAACGATTTCGTGCTCAGCAGCTTTCAGGACGGCTCTATAGATACTGCCGCATCGCTGAGCATGAATGCGCAGTACGCGGCGGCTAATGGTCGTGGCGGATTGGGTACCGTCATCGTGGCGGCGGGCGGCAACCATCGTGCGGAAGGCGGTAATGCCCAAGGGTCGCTGACCAATAACAACCGCTTTTCGGTGGAAGTCGGTGCGATCAACGCACAGGGCGATTTGTCGACTTTGCAGATTGGCTCTTCACCGTTCTCCAACCCGGGAGCCAGCCTATTGGTTTCGGCACCCGGTAGCAATGTCGTGTCGACCAGCTATATGCTGAAAACCGATCGTGGCTCAACCTTCGGCAATGACTACACCAGCATGCAAGGCACCAGCTTTGCCGCTCCGATAGTCTCCGGTGTTGTTGCGCTGATGCTTGAGGCCAACCCGAACTTAGGCTATCGGGATGTGCAGCAGATCCTTGCTCTATCCGCTCGCAAGATCAACGATCCCTCTACCGAATGGAGCGATAATAACAGCCACAGCTGGAATGGCGGCGGCATGCATACCAGCAACGATTATGGCTTTGGTCAAGTCGATGCGCGGGCCGCTGTTCGCTTGGCCGAGTCTTGGATGACCCAAAGCACCGCTGCCAATGAGTACGTCTATAGCGCATCCAGCGGGCCTCTAGGTAAAACCTTGGCAGCGGGTGAGACGTTGACGTCTTCCATCGCCATGAATGCCGGTCTGAATGTCGAGCATGTCGAGATCGATTTTGACGCTCAGGTAGGCCGCCTTGGCGATCTGACGCTCAAACTGATCTCTCCTGATGGCACTCAGAGCATATTGCTCAATCGTCAGGGTAAGGTGCCAGACGGCATGCCGGGCGCGAGTGCGACCGATCTGGGTAGCAGCCAGTCGGGGACGTTCAAGTACAGCTTTATGTCAACTCATGATTTTGGTGAACGCTCGGTTGGCAACTGGACCCTACAGGTGACCGATGCGAGTTCCGGCCTGCCGGTCACATTAAATGCCTGGTCGCTACGTTTGTACGGCAGCAAGAGCACTCCGGATGACACTTACTTTTACACCGACGAATATATCCAATCGGTGGTCGAACAGGCCAACCGCACGGTGCTGGATGACGCGGTCAATGGCGTGGCGGGAGGGCGTAATACCTTCAATGCGGCGGCTGTTTCGCGGGATACCTCAGTCAACTTGCTGACCGGTGTTGCCAGTATTGGCGGCACAGCATTGACGATAAAGGATCCGTCGAGCATTCAGAACATCGTCACCGGTGATGGCAATGATACGCTGGTCGCTGGTAATGCCGATGCATTGCTTGATGGTGGGCGTGGGAACAACACGCTGGCAGGCGGTGCGGGCAAGGACTTTTTTGTGGTCCACCGCCGTGAGGCAGGCAGCGATGTTATTAGCAACTTCGAGGCCGCTCGTGGCGAAATCATCGATCTGGTAGGATTTCGTGGAAAAACGTTTGCCGATCTGCGGCTGACACAGCAGGGGGCGGATGTTAAGGTCGATCTGGGTAAGGAGCAGAACATTGTCCTGAAAAACCAGACACTCGCCGGGATCGGTGCGGCGAACTTTAAGTTCCAGGACACCTTTATCGCCCCGATGGCTTACACAAGTAGCGACACCTCAACGCTCCAGCCACAGGAAGGTCTGGGAACCGTGATCCTCAAGGGCGGCGGCAAGGGCGTTATGCTCACTAGCGATGCTCAGGGTCAGATGAAATTTAGCTTGAATGGGACTATCTATAGTCATGACAGTGCGGTATCAGATGTTTTTGTGGTGGCTGCCCAATTAGGCGTTAAGGACTACAAGAATGCATTACGTGGGTTCCGTCACGGCATTGATAAAATTGATTTGCGTCAAACCGGAATCACTGATTTCAGCCAACTAACCATCTCTAAGAGCAATCGTGGCACGATTAACGGCCTGTCACAAATTCATGGCATTGACGTTATCTTTAATGGGGCCAGCGGTACTGATTCAAACGTGAAGCTGCTGTATCTCGATACCCTGGATACTTCGCAGGTTGATGCAAACGATTTCCTCTTTGCAGAGCTTGGGCCGGATTTGGTCCCAACGGTCGGGCCAGTGGTGACGCAATCTCCCGATAAACAGACGGTTACTGTACCGGGCTCATTGACACCAATTGTCGCTCCCCTTGATGTTGACAAGCCTTTACCGCTTCCCTCTATCGACCGGAAGCCGATTAGTATTCCCCCGAGGAAGCCGGTTAGCATTCCCCTTATTGACTGGAATCTGACTAAAATTTCTTCTATTGATATTGACCGGCAGATGATTAGACTTCCCCCTGTCAAACTGGAGCCGGTTAGCATTCCTCCTCTTGAACTACATCCAACGTTCACCGCTCCGAAAATTGAGCCAGCAGTGGAACCTACACCACTGACCACTGACCCCAATTCTATTACGGTCGGAAATCCTTTTGCCAAGGTTACTTTGGGGGACGAGAGTAAGACTATCAATGTGGAAGCTATAGGCGGCACAGTAGTTGCAGGCAACGGTGATAATAAGGTGAATGTGACGGGACGGGAGTCCGATATCACGCTAGGTAATGGTAACAACGTCATTATCGGCAATGTCAAAACACTAACAGTCGGACATGGTAATAATCGCATTACCAACACGGGAGTTTTTACGAAGGTGAAAGTCGGGGATGGTAATAATAATATCGTGGTCAGCGGTAGTACGCCGACGGTAGAAGTCGGGGATGGTAATAACAATATCGTGGCTAGCGGTCGTATGCCGGAGGTGAAAGTCGGGGATGGTAATAACAATATCGTGGTCAGCGGTAGTATGCCGACGGTAGAAGTCGGGCATGGGGTCAACGACGTGGAATTTAGTGGTGAGATGGGGAACTTGGTGTTCGGAAAGGATATCAGCCCTGATCGTCTGTGGTTCCAGCATGAAGGACAGGATCTGCAAATTTCGGTCATTGGCAGCAAGCAGGAGGTAACACTGCATAATTGGTATGCCAGTCCTTCCGAACGACCAGATGACATCATGGCCGGTGACGGTCATCGGTTGATGGACAGTAATGTCGAACACCTTGTTCAGGCTATGGCTGCATTCGCGCCGCCGGCACCTGCGACCGCAATGCTCAGTGATGTCGAGCAACAGCGGCTGCAACCTGTGCTAGCCGCCAACTGGCACTGATCAGTAACAAGACCCGCGATGGTTATCGCGGGTTTTCATAAGTCGGCCAGTTTGCCTGACTGATGTTCCAGCTGTTGTATAAAAACTCTGGCGCACTGAACCCGTAACGTACGTAGCTTTTTGTTACCCCGTTATTAATTCCATTCTCATTAACCGTTAATTAAATGTTATTGTTTGCTTGTAATATTACGTTTTTATCATATTTAATGTAATAAAATTACATGATATGGAAAATAACCGCTTTAAAGTGGTCAGATAAGTAGTAAATTTTCATTTTGTGCGGTAAAATTTTAAACAATTTACAGATGGATTATTTTTGGGATTCTGCTGCACAGCGGGATCTTTTTTAGGAGGGTCTAATATGTCTGCATATCGTAAATATCCTCGGCACCAGATTCTTTTACGTCGTATTGGTGCTGTAACTGTAGGTGTGTTGGCGCTACCCGTTATGTTGTTTCGTTGTGATCGTGCCCGTTTTTACAGTTATTTGTACCGTGTATGGATAAAAACCAGCGATAAGCCTGTATGGTTAGAGCAATCCGAGCTGGTTGCTCAAGTCAGAAATAACTGATGTTTGGCGGGGAATCGGGTTCCCTGCTGTTGATATATAGTTAAATAGTTAAACGCCTTGCCTGTTTATTCTGGCAAGGCGTTTTGCTTTATCCTGAATCGGAAAAATCACAAAGCTCAATTGCTATGGTCAGTGCAGATGGGTATGTTACTCCCACACAACCAAATACAGGACGAATATGATGCATAATATTGAGCTGGAAAATGTGATTAACCAAGAGCTGAATGTTGGCGAGTTTCAGGATTATGCGCCCAATGGTTTACAAGTTGAAGGGCGTACTCATATTCAGCGGGTCGTTACCGGTGTCACAGCTTGTCAGGCGTTATTGGATGAAGCGGTTCGTCATCAGGCTGATGCAATTATCGTTCATCATGGCTATTTTTGGAAAAATGAACCAGCGGTGATTCGTGGCATGAAACATCGTCGTCTAAAGACGTTGCTCTGCAATGACATTAATTTATATGGCTACCATTTACCGCTGGATGCCCATCCATCACTGGGAAATAACGCGCAACTGGCCCAGAAGGTGGGGGCGAAAGTTATCGGGCTGATTGAGCCATTCGTACCGTATGGGGAATTTGAGCAGCCAATAACGCCGATTGAGTTAGCTTCACGCATTGAACAGGCGCTGGGTCGCAAGGCATTGCATGTGGATGACAATGCTCCTGCACAGATTCGTACTCTTGCCTGGTGTACCGGTGGTGGGCAGAGCTTTATTCAACCGGCGGCTGAATTTGGTGTTGATGCGTTTATTACCGGTGAAGTTTCAGAGCAGACTGTTCATATCGCCCGTGAAATGGGGCTGCATTTTTATGCGGCGGGCCATCATGCCACTGAGCGTTATGGTGTTAAGGCGTTAGGTGAGTGGTTAGCTGATAATTATGGGTTGGATGTGACTTTTATTGATATTCCCAATCCGGCTTGATCAAGTTTTTCTAATTCGATAATAAACGAAGCCCACCAGAGTGGGCTTCAAAGCTTTTGACAAACTTTTCATATTTTCATAATTAACGTTGTTTTATCCGCTTTATAGAATTGTGAATTTTGATCCTGATGATCCGGCTACACACGCAAGCGGTGGCTACGTTTGATAATTTAGAGGGCAGGATAACGTGTATCTGCTCTTGAAAAATGAGCATACACTAAGGAAGATGGCGAGATCAATTTTTACGGTGATTTCAGTCGCGCTGGTATAACCTCAATTCCCACTAAGTCATTTCCCCAATAGGTTGTTGACCAACCCATTTAAAAACATCCCCAAAGACATAAGCAGAAGGCTACACACCTGCCAGGCTAGGGACGTAATACCATTAATAAATTTAAAAAACTGCTATTGGTTTATAAAATTATCTCCATTCTTATTACCATTTCATGGCATTTAATACATTTCATTCCCCATTGTCAGGATTAAAGAACCAGATCTTGATCACATTTCATACTATTCATTCAGACAGGCAATTAATACCAAATTAGAATAGTTTAATAATGTCACTATCAAATTATTAACTATTATCTATGAGAAAATTATTTATTCATCACCGAAGTCTGGCAGGGCTTATTCTGCTGGCAATTTCCGCACTGGCACAGGCTTCAATCCCTGTCAGCCCTGCGGATCAAGAAACCATCACTCAACAACAAAAAGCCGTGTTGCAGCAAGCCCAACAGCAACGGGAAGCGCTGCGTCACAATATCCCCTTATCCCCTCAACCCGTTTTAACACCGAGTGCATCTGAATCTGTTTGCCACACCATTCAACGGATTGAATTTGCAGGTGCAGAAAGCCTGTCAAGGTCAGTCAAACAGAACTTGATCCACCCTTATTTATCTCATTGTTTAACTTTACAGGATATTAATGGGCTGATGCGTAAAGTATCGAATGCCTATATCGAACGAGGTTATGTCACATCCCATGCCAGCCTCAAAACACAGGATTTATCCTCCGGTACCCTTATTATTACCGTGAATGAAGGCAACATTGAGTCAATCAGCCTTGATGATGAAACACCCCTCTCACTCAAAATGGCCTTTCCGGGCATGGTTGGAAAAACACTCAATCTGCGGGATATTGAGCAAGGCATGGAGCGCTTGAACCGCCTGCCCTCCCAACAGGTGACCATTGATATTCAGCCAGGAAAGCAACCTGGCTATTCTGCGGTTATCTTAAAACGAACTTCGACACGTTTACCGTTCAGTGCCAATTTGGGTGCGGATAACAGTGGTCAGAAAAGCACAGGCCCCGGACAAATCAATGCCAGTGTGAACCTAGATAATCCATTACATCTTGCTGATCAGTGGTCATTATCTGCCAGCCATAACAGTGATTTTCGCAATAGCCACCAAAACCGAAGCCTCACTTCTAATGTAACGATCCCTTATGGCTACTGGCTGTTCAGTTATCAATATGCGTGGAATGATTCCTTCCAGAATATCCTGGTTGACTCACCAGCCTATCGCTACGAAGGCGACGGCCAGACTCACCGGCTAACAATAAACCGGGGGTTATACCGTGATGGCGAACAGAAGCTGGCGCTGGATATGGGATTGACGCGCCGCCAGACAACCAATTTGTTGGCAGGAGAGAAATTATCCATCAGCAGTCCGGCACTCAGCACTATTAGCCTTGGTATTAACTACAGTTCCGCACTGGCAGGGAGCTATATCACATTTAACCCGGCAATAAGCCACGGTTTACCGGTGCTCGGTGCGACAAAAGATGATCCTCATTTCCCGGATGCACCACGGAGTCAATTCCGTAAATTTAGCCTGAGCGCCAGCTATTTTATGCCAGTTACAGATTCCATTTATTACCTTTCATCCATTTACGGCCAGACCACGCCGGACAACCTTTACGCCAGCGAACGTCTCTCGCTGGGTGGGCAATATTCCGTCAGGGGATTTAAAGAACAATATCTCACTGGCAACCGCGGCGGATATTGGCGCAATGAGCTGAACTGGCGAATTTCAGCGCTGCCTGTACTGGGTGAACTCTCCTTAACCGGTGCGCTGGATACGGGATGGTTACGGGGAAAAGCCAGACAAATTGATGGTGGTAATATCACCGGCACCGCGCTTGGCCTCTCACTGAATCACCGCAGGTTCAATCAGGCGATAACTGTTGGCAAGCCACTCACTCACCCTGACCACCTGAAACCGGATCACTGGGTGGTTTACTGGTCTGCATCACTCATTTTGTAATGATGCAAGACATAACCTATTGAAACAAAACATTTCCATTGCAATAAAATAAGGACTGATACATGAGTCAACGTAGCACCTCTGTGACAAGGGTCACGAGTTATCTTTTAATTTACCTTACCGCTGTTTATCCCCTTCATCCCGCTATGGCGGCTGGGATAACGCCGGATAACGGCCACATACAGGTACAAAATCAGGGTAATGTCCCGGTGGTGAATATCGCCACACCGAATGACGCGGGGATATCCCACAACACTTATCAGGAATTCAACGTTGCCACTCAAGGTGCCGTACTCAATAACGCCACTCAGGCGGCCCAATCACAACTGGCCGGGCAACTTAACGCTAACCCGAACCTCAAAGGCAACGCGGCGGAACTGATTATTAACGAAGTCACTGGCAACGGACGCTCTGAACTGCAAGGTCAGTTGGAAATTGTCGGCAATAAAGCCAACGTGATGATTGCCAACCCTAACGGTATCACCTGTGATGGCTGTGGCTTTATCAATACTGCCAGCGCCACTCTGACCACCGGTAAACCCCAGTTTGATAAACAAGGTGCGCTGGAAGCACTCGAAGTGAAACAGGGCCAGATTACCATTGGTAGCAAAGGGCTGGATGGCAAAGCGACGGATTATGTCGATATCATCAGCCGGGCAACGGAACTAAATGGAAAAATTCAGGCTAACACACTCTCTCTGACGCAGGGAGCCAACCGCATCAGCTTAAAAGACGGCACGGTTAACTCTCTCGCTGGAGAAGGCGCTAAACCGCAATTAGCCATTGATACCAAAGCATTAGGCGGCATGTATGCCAATAAAATCCGGCTGGTGGCCACTGAAGATGGTGTTGGGGTGAATTTGAAAGAGTTAACCAGTGACCAGCGTGATATCACTTTAAACGCTAACGGTAAAATCGAATTAGGCAATACCAATGCTAAAACCGACTTAAATATTATCGGCAAAGAAACGCATATTGCCCCGAATATTACCGTGCAAGCAGAGCGGGATATGACTCTGGCAAACACCACGCTGGAAAATAAAGGCCGCGTAACCGCCGGCCGGGATATGCGGGTATTCAGTGACACCGTGCGCAATACCGGTGATAAAGCGCTGCTGCAAGCCAACAATAATCTGTGGATACAGAAAGATGCGCAGGGAAATAAAGGTCAGTTAGTCGAGAACAGATCGGCGACAATAAAAACCGTCAAGGGGGATTTGGTTGTCAGGACAAAAGATCTGAATAATACCCGCGATGTCTTTGTTATGCAAAATAAGCCGGTAACACTGGATTTTACAGACAGAGATATGACCGTATTTAATGATGTCAATATTTTTGGCAAGCCCTATGCTATAACAGCAGAGTTGACACCACTTCCTGACAAATGGTTCGGTCATGCCTATTTCAGTCGTCTTAGTTTTGAGGATAACAGAACAGAAAAAGCTTATTTAAATAATGCCAGAATGAAAAGCAGGGTATTAGAAAATTCTCTGCCCGGTCTTATCCTCTCGGGAAGAAATGCTTATATTAACAGTGATAACTTATCCAATCAGATAAGTAAAATTGT